>JAXGSX010000078.1:0-13185 GCA_040775225.1 Kiritimatiellia bacterium
ATGTTGGCATTCCATTCGACAAAAGAATCCGGCTCGGCCAGCATCTGGAGGCGCTCGCGGCAATTGAGCGGGAAATGCGCATTGCACTTGGGGCATACCCGGCAACTGGCTTCAATTTCATGCTTGTAGATTATCTCGTTGCATTCCGGGCACTTGATCCACAGCCCGGCCGGCAAATCTTTTTTCCGCACCTTTATCGAAGTATATTGCCGTTGTCCAAATAATCTCATCAGCAATCCTTCCAATTATTCAGCCGCGGGCCAGCGTCAGAACATACACCCGCGCGGCGCCGGCCTGTTTCAGAGCCCGGGCGCATTCATTGACCGTGGCGCCGGTGGTCATAACATCATCCAGCAACAGCAAACTCAATCCCTGCACGTTCACGCGCCGCCTGACTTGAAATACGCCCTTAACATTAGCGATTCGCCGGGCGGCTGTCAAATGCGTTTGCGTATCCGTCGGCCGCATGCGCCGCAACGCGGAAATTACCGGCAATGCGGGGGAGCGGTGCGCCAGGCCTTCCCCGAGAATCTGCGCCTGATTGAACGCCCGCCGGCGTTCCCGCAAGGCATGCAACGGCACAAATACTATGGCATCAACATGTTGCGCCGGGTAGTGGGCCGCCAATCCCGCCCGCAGCAGCATATGAAAATCGTGCCGCAACCATAAAGCCGCGTTATACTTGAAAGCGCGCACCAATTGCCCCATGGCGCCCTGGTAGCGGCAGATCGAGCGGGCGCGGTCAAAGAACGGAGCATCTGTCCGACAGCGGCTGCAAACGAAATTGCCAGCGCCGGCGGCCGCTGGTTGGCCGCAGATTTCACAATAGGGCGGAGTAATGAAAGGCAGGCGCGCACGGCAGTTCCAGCATAAATACAAGTATTCCGCAGACGCCGGCGCGCCGCAGATGGCGCAATAGCGCGGGAAGACCAGGTCCAGCGCCATCCGGGCGACTTGTCCGAGCCATGGGGCTGAATTCCAGGCTGGCTTTGATACGGCCAGGTTCATAAATGCTCGTCCGGCTGCCTCCCACCCGCTCAAATCAAGTTATCCGCGCCATTGGCTCCGACGACATCAGGTAAAAAGACAGCATAAAACACCTTGCCATCCTTCCGGCATAAAGTATATACTGGCCGGGCTTAACCAATAAAGGCATTTTATGTTATCTGACGAAGAGATCAAGGAAAACCTGCTCAATCCCCGGCCTTCGCGCCGGATTTTCTGGTGGAATATTGCGCTCCTGACGCTGGTGGTCATCGTCGCTGCCGTAATTTTCAACGGCGTCATGAAGCGCCGGCGCGCTCGGGAAAAAGATCAGTTCCCCGGGATTTCAGCCGCCATACCACCTTCACCCAGGCCCGCACCCCCAGTTCGGCCAACCGCATTGCCTCCGCTTGCTTCAACACCCGCCGTTCAAGCCGCGCCGGCAGATTCCGCCCAGGCGCTTGCGCCCGGCGCCGCCCAGGATATTTTGAAAAAAATCCGCGATTTGCGCGATGCCGGGCAAAAGCTCAAAGCCCGCGAGCAATGTTATGCATATCTGGGCAAACTGAAAGATGCGTCCGCAATCCGCGCGATTGAAGACATTCTTGGTGAAATCAATATTGAACTGCTGCTGACGCCGGCCGCCATGCCGGAGAAAACCGATTATGTGGTCAAGCCGGGCGATTCGCTGGCGCGCATCGCCAAGCAATTCGGCACCACGGTGGAACTGGTACAAACAAGCAACCAGGTGCGCGGGCACATGATCCGGCCCGGAGACCGCATGCGGGTTTTCAACGCGCCCTTCTCCCTGCGCATCAGCAAGTCGCGCAACGAGTTGGAGGTTTACGCGGACGGCCGATTCTTCAAGCGCTACAAAGTCGGCACCGGCAAACACGGCACAACTCCGGCGGGCGTATTTGTGATCAACGATAAAATTCCCGAGCCGCCCTGGTGGCGTCCGGACGGACAGGTGGTGCCGTTCGGCGACAAGGAAAACGTCCTTGGCACGCGCTGGCTGTCGCTCAAGCCCGTCGAAGGCACCGACCCGGTGCGCGGCTACGGCATTCACGGCACCTGGGCGCCGGAGACCATCGGCAAACAAGCCAGCGCGGGGTGCGTGCGTTTGCTGAATGAAGACGTCGAACAGTTGTATGTTCTGCTCCCGCTGGGCGCACGTGTGGTAATTGAAGAGTGATTGCAGACACCTCCTATGGCGCTTAATTACATTCTGCCTTTTGAAAAGCCCGTGGCCGAACTGGAAGCCAAGCTCGAGGAATTGCGCGCTTTCAGCGAGTCGCACGATATTGACCTGACCCGCGAATTGCAGGAAATGGAGTGCAAGATCAAGGAAACCCGTCGCCGGGTTTTCGAAACCCTGACGCCCTGGGACGAAGTTCAACTCGCCCGGCATCCCCAGCGCCCCTACACCCTCGATTATATCCAGGCGATGTGCACGGACTTCATTGAATTGCACGGCGACCGCCATTATGCCGACGACCGGGCGATCGTCGGCGGGTTTGCCCGCCTGGACGGCCGCAAGATCATGGTCATTGGTTTGCAGAAAGGGCGGGACGTAAAGAGCAATGTCGAACGCAACTTCGGCATGGCCTATCCGGAGGGATACCGCAAGGCCTTGCGCCTGATGAAACTGGCTGCCCGCTTCCGCCGCCCGCTAGTAACCTTGATTGACACCGCCGGCGCCTATCCCGGCATCGGCGGCGAGGAGCGCCATGTGGCCGAAGCCATCGCCGTGAACCTGCGGGAATCCATCCTGCTGCCGGTGCCGATTGTGGTAGTGGTCATCGGCGAAGGCGGCAGTGGCGGCGCGCTGGGCATCGGGGTCGGCGACCGGATTCTGGTGCTGGAACACGCCTACTACTCCGTAATTTCACCGGAAGGCTGCGCCGCCATTCTCTGGAAAGACCGCGCCTACGCCAGCCAGGCGGCGGAAGTGCTGCACCTGACGTCCCGCGCCCTGTTGCAGGACAAGTTGGTGGACGAAGTCGTCGCCGAACCGGAAGGCGGCGCGCATCGCGATCCCGCGGGGGCGGCGGCGGGCTTAAAGGCGCGGATTCTAGCCAACCTGGCGGATTTGAACCGTTTAACCACGGAGGATTTGCTCGCCCAACGCTATGCCAAGTTCCGCGCCATGGGCGTTTACCATGAGGCGGAACAGGCAGCCGAACCGGAACCGGGGCCGCCTTCCTGAGCGGTCTCCGGCCAACCTGATCCATTAATCGCAACTCACTGATCCCGACTATGCATCTCTATCGCACTCATACCTGCGGCGTTTTGCGCCGCGAACCGGCCGGCGCGCCGGCGCGCCTTTCCGGCTGGATTTACCGTAAGCGCGATCACGGGCACCTGCTGTTCATTGACCTGCGCGATCATCACGGTCTGACCCAGGTGGTGATCCAGCCCGACCGCGAATTCTTTGATACCTGCCGCAAGCTCCGGCTGGAAAGCGTGATCACCGTCACCGGCCGGGTGGTCCTGCGTTCGCCGGACACCGTCAATCCCGAACTGCCCACCGGCGAAGTCGAACTGGTGGCGGAAACCATCGCCATTGAATCCGCCTGCGAGCCGCTGCCGCTGATGGTTGACAGCGAGGAAGACGGACCGGAAGACACGCGCCTGCGCTACCGCTATCTCGACCTGCGCCGGCCGCGCCTGCACGCCAACATCATGCTGCGTTCCCAGGTGATCGCCTACATCCGCCGCCGGATGATGGAACTGGGGTTCGCGGAATTTCAAACGCCGATCCTGACCAGCAGTTCGCCGGAAGGCGCCCGCGACTACCTGGTGCCCAGCCGGATTCATCCGGGCAAGTTTTATGCCCTGCCCCAGGCGCCCCAGCAATTCAAGCAACTGTTGATGGTGGCAGGATTTGACCGGTACTTCCAGATTGCCCCGTGTTTCCGGGATGAAGACGCCCGCGCCGACCGTTCGCCGGGCGAATTTTACCAGTTAGACCTGGAGATGTCGTTTGCCACCCAGGACGATGTCTTCGCCGTGGTGGAGGACGTCTTCGCCGGGCTTTTCCGGGAATACGGCAAAATGCCCTGTAACGATGCGCCTTTTCCGCGCCTGGCTTTTGCCGATGCCCTGGAACGCTACGGCACCGACAAGCCCGACCTGCGCATTCCGATTGAAATGCGCGATGTCACCGACACTTTCCGCGGCGGCAATTTCAAGATTTTCAGTTCCGCCATCGCCGGGGGCGCGGTGGCGCGCGCCATTCCGGCGCCGGGCGCCGTGGCCCAGCCGCGCAGCTTCTACGACAAGCTCACCGCCTACGCCCAGGAGTTGGGCGCCAAGGGGCTGGCCTACCTGACGTGGTCCAACGGCGCGGTCAAGGGGCCGGCGGCCAAGTTCCTGCAACCCGGCCAATTGTCCGCCCTCGCCCGGCAATGCGGCGTCGGCGAAGGCGATGCGCTGTTTTTCCTGTGCGACCGTCCCCGCGAAGTCAACCGCATCGCCGCCGAATTGCGCGTCAAACTCGGGCGCGACCTGAACCTGATCGAGGAAAATACCTACCGGTTCTGCTGGGTGGTGGACTTCCCCATGTTTGAGCAGGATCCTGAAACGAACGCGATCATCTTCTCCCACAATCCCTTCTCCATGCCGCAAGGCGGCTTGCAGGCGCTGGAAGAAAAAGACCCGTTGGAAGTGCTGGCTTACCAGTACGATTTCGTCTGCAATGGCTGCGAATTATCCAGCGGCGCCATCCGCAATCACCGGCCGGAAATCATGTACAAGGCCTTTGCCATCGCGGGCTATTCCCGCGGGGATGTTGACGGAAAATTTTCCGGCATGATCAATGCCTTCCGCCTGGGCGCGCCGCCCCACGGCGGCATAGCGCCGGGAATTGACCGGATTGTCATGCTGCTGGCCGGCGAGCGCAACATCCGCGAAGTCATCACTTTCCCCATGAATCAGAAGGCGCAGGACCTGATGATGGGCGCGCCCGCGGAAGTCACGTTGAAGCAACTGCGCGAGTTGCATATCAAGCTGAATGTTCCGCCGCCGCCGCCGGCGCCGGCCGCTGCCGCGCCAGCGCCGACGGTCCCGGCGAACTAGCTCCGTCCGGCGGGCCGCCGCCAGGCCCAGAGCGCAATGGCGACCGCGGTCGCGGCATTCAGGGATTCCACCCCGCCCTGCATGGGGATGGCCGCGCAATCCAGGCGCCCGCGCAGGCCGGCGGGCAAACCCGGCCCTTCCTGCCCCGGCAGCAGCCCATAGGCGCCGCGCGGCACGGGCCATTCATCCAGCGGCCGGCCGGCGGCATCCAGCGTGAACACCCGCCGGCCGGCCGGCCAGGTCAATTCCATCAGGGGGCCTGCCTGCAAAACCGGCATTTGCCAGACCGTTCCCGCCGCCGCGCGCAATGCGCGCGGCAGAAACGGGCAGGCGGCTTCCGCCGTAAGCACAACCCGTGCTGCGCCCAGCGCGGCGGCCGAGCGGATCACACCGCCGACATTTTCCGGATCGTTGAAAGGCGCAAACAGCGTGCAACCCCCGGGCCACGGCGCCGCGGGATCATACGCCGGCAGGACCGGCAGCCGCATCAGCAGCAGCGGCCCGGGCGCGCCAAAGACATTGATGCTCCGGAACAGGCTCGCGGCCAGCATGTAGCGCGGCACACCCGGCGGGGAGTGAACGTCCGGTTGATCCGGGGCGGCAATCACGGCATCAATCAAATCCGCCCGGTCGCGCAGCGCTTCCCGCACCAGCCGCGCGCCGCCGGCCAGGTAAACGCCATGCTTGCGGATGCCGCGGGCATCGTCCAGCGCCGCCAGTTTGCGGATCAACGGGTTCGCGCGGCTGGTGATGAGGGTGGTTGGTGCAATCATGGGCATAGTTCGGTTGCAAGCCTGCCGAGCGTTGATGCCGGCCAATTATGCTTTCCTGATGATTTCGGCTTCGGCCGCGCACAAGACTTCGTAAATGCCGGCGGCATCCGGCGCCTGGCGCATGGCGGAGATCAGGCGCGTGCGCCGGCACATCATACAGATGCGCGCCAGCACGTGCAAATGTATCCGGTCGTCCTGGCAGCAGATCAGGAAAAAGGTGTCCGTAGTCCCGCCGTCCGGCGCGCCGAACGGCAGGGGATGGGCGGCGCGGCCGATCACAATGAACGAATCCTCGAACATGTACGGCTCATGATTGCGGGGATGCAGCAGGGCAATGCCGTCGGAAATTGCGGTCGAATACAGATTTTCGCGCTCCTCCAGGCTGGCCAGCAAATCGGCCGGGACAAAAACCAGTCCGGTCAAATCCGCCAGGCGCGTCATCGCGCGCAAGAGCGACGGCTTGGTGCGGGCCGGCACGTCGGTATGCACGTATTCCGCCCGCGCCAGCTCGGTGATGATTGCCGCATCGTGCGACAGATCATGTTGCTTGCTGGTGGCCTGGTGGTAGTCGGTGAGTTTCTTGTCCGCCATACCGAGAATGCGGCGGGAAGCCCAGACATCCAATTCGCGCTGGCGGAAAACACAGCGGCCGCCCAGGTTCTCGCAGGGGATTTCCTGGCGGCGCGCCAGTTGCTGCAGGTCGGCCAATTTCAGCCGGAGATATTCAGCGGCCTGTTCCGGATTGAAAGTGCGGTGCGGCATGGAATAAACAGCCTCGTTTGATTGATCACTCCACATTCGGCGGCGGTTGCGCCATTATTTCCCGGAACACCCGCCGGCAGTAATCGCATTGATGACACCGGTGCCCGCAGGTCGAGGTCCGCTCAAACCAGTCGGCCGGAAACCGGCGGTTATCCAGCATGGCCGGCGCCAGGGCCGGCGCAAAGCCGGGCTCAAAAAGGTTCAGCAGGTTTCCGTCATACCGCCCGCCGGCATAGGCATGGATCACCAGGCGCGGCTGGGAGTGCATGCGGGTTGCCAGTTTGACCGTGCGGAAGAGGCCGGCGTAACGGCCAAGATCTTCCGGCCGGATCCAATTCGCCTGTAATAAAACGTGGCGGCGGTCCGGCCGGCGCAGATAATTCCAGCAGATGTAAGGCGTCAGGCCTTTCATGTTGGCGGTTTCGTCTATCTCCTGCTCGTGCGCCACCATGTTGTCGTGAAAAATCTGCCCCGGACAATGATCCAGGCAACCGCTGTTGGCCAGCAGGTGCAGGCGCTTGCCCGCGCCGTCCGCCCACTCCTTCAGCCGGGCGAGGTGTTCCAGGTTGCGGTTGAATTCGCGGCGGACATAAAAACTGTCGAACAGATGCGCGGCGTATTCCATGCCGTTGACTGTCCCGATCTGCATGTTGACGGAAGCGCGCGTTTCGATTGCCGGAAAATGTTTTTTGACGATGTGGGCCACGGCGGGGGAAGCCGTTGTAACGGCATCCGCGCCGTTGACGATTTCGCCCAGGCGGTCGAGAATTGAGCAAACCTGGCGTTCCAGGAATTGACTGACGGCCCGGCCGCCGTAACAATTCGCGTTGAACAGCAAATCCAGCCGCACCCCCATCCGGCGGCAGACCTGGAGGTCGGCTTCCATTCGCTGCTGTCCGCCCCAATCGGCATATCCCCGGCGCCGGGTCAACGCGGCGCGCCCGGAAGGCAGGTCGTCCCAGGGGAAGTAAATTTCCTCAATCGCCGGCCGGTAATCGCGGACGATATCGCTAAAATTTTCCTCGCCCGGGTCGGGCAGTTGATAACCGACGGCGAAGCGGATGCCGTCAGCCGGCGCCGGGGGCATGGCCGGTGTATTTTCTGGCGGGGATTGCATGCCTAGACAAATATTCCCCGCGCCCGGCTATGTCAAGCCGGAAATACGGAAACAAGAAACCGCTGGACTTTGCCGGAGGCCGAGGTATGCTTATAAAGTCAAAAGGGAACAACGCATGCGCAAACGACACAAACCGGTCAATCCCGCCACGCGGGCGCGACTGCTGGAGGAACTACATCAGGATCTTGAGCGCCGCCTGGGCGGATACCGCGAGCAGGCGCTGAAACTTTTGCCGCATGTCTGCGCCAGTTGCGGACGGAACTTCGCGGGACGGCGCCTGCGCGAACTCACCGTGCACCACAAGGACCACAATTGGAAAAACAATCCGCCCGACGGCAGCAACTGGGAATTGCTATGTCTCTATTGCCACGATCATGAGCATGAAAAATACAAGATGGCGGATTATGCCGACGGAGCGCCGGAAAATCTTGAGCCGGCGCCGTCCATCTTTCAACCTTTCGCCAACCTTGACCAGCTCCGGGCCCGGCCGCCGGCGGACAGCGCCCCCCCCGCTGACGCCCCCGGAAAAACTGCCGCGACCGGGCCGGCGTTACCGGATGGATTATGTATCACTTGCTGATTTTTTTACGCAAGGATTGGGGAATCCTGTCCAATGTCATTCGCGCCGGCCGGCGGCAATCGCGTTTCAAGCAGATATTTATTGCCTGCTTCGCTCTGGGATTGCTGGCCGGCTTGTGGCGGCTGTTCCTCGACGGCTTCCGTTTCATCTCCGCCCTGGGCGGTATCGGCACGCTGCTGATCCAGCGGCTGTTTTCGCTGTTTTTCTTCAGCCTGGCGGCCATGCTCCTGGTTTCCAGCCTGATCACCGCCTATGCCGTGTTATTCCGCGCGGCGGAAAACCCTTCGCTGGTCTTATCGTCGGTGCCGCATGGCCGGCGCATTCTGCACCAATGGCTGGAAATCACCCTGATTTCGGCCTGGGCGTTTTTTTTCATGATCGTGCCGTTTGTCGGCGCGTTCGTCATGCACGAGCGCCTGCCGCTGCTTTTCATATTCTGGACCGGCCTGCTTTCTTTGCCTTTTGTATTCCTCTGCTGCGCGGCCGGCGTCCTGCTGACGCTGGCGGCCGTCCGCTGGCTGCCGCGGCTGCATCCAGCATGGATCGGGCTGGCGCTGGCCGGCACGGCGGGCTGGTGGTGGTGGCGGCATGCCGCATCCGCGGCGCCGCCGCACGCGGATGACGCCGTATTCATGCTGGCGCGCCTGGTGCCCGGCCTGCGCCTGGCGGCCTACCCGCTCTGGCCCAGCCACTGGGTGGCGGAAGGCATCCTGGCGCTCGGCCGCGGAGACTGGGCGCGCGGCGCCGGCTTCTCGGCCGTGCTGTTAACCAACCTGCTCATGGCCGGCCTGCTGGTGGATCGCCTGGGCCAAGCATGGTTTTATCAGGCGTGGCAACGCACACTGGCGCCGCGCCGGCGGCGGAGCGTCCGGCAGCCGGCGGATCGCTTCCGCGCCGAAACCCTGCTGTGGTTTCTGCGGCAGGACTATCGGGCGCTGGTCTTGAAAGACTGGCGGCAGTTGATGCGCGATCCGGTCCAATGGACCCAGGGGGCGGTGTTTTTCTGCCTGCTGGCGGTTTATTTTCTCAACTTGCGCAACTTGAATTACCACCTGCTCACGCCGGTCTGGCGCAATCTCATCGCCTTTTTGAATATCTTCAGCCTGGCGGCCATCATGAGTTCATTCTGCTCGCGATTTGTCTATCCGCAGATGAGCCTGGAAGGACATGGGTGCTGGATTCTGGGCCTGTCGCCGGTCAGCATTGGGCGGATGCTGCTGGTCAAGTTCGCAGCCGCCTGGATCGTCCTGCTGGCCGTCGGCGCCGGCCTGTTGATTTTATCCAGCACCCTGCTGAACGCGACGCCGGGCGTGCGCGCCCTGGCGGCAGGGTTGGCCGCGGCCATGTCGGCGGCATTCTGCGCCCTGGCAACCGGTTTGGGCGCAATCTTTATGAATTTGCGCCAGCGCAATCCGGTGGTGATTCTTTCGGGATTCGGCGGCACGCTGAACTTGGCGCTGAGTCTGGCGTACATGATTGCCGCCATTCTGCCGTTTGCCGCGCTGTACCATTGGTTTTACCTTGAGCGGCTGGACGCCCAGAGCCTGCACCGCGGCCTGTGGGCGGCGGGCGCCTGGCTGGCGGTACTGACCTCGGCCGCCACGGTAGTGCCGCTGGCCCTGGCCCGGCGCAGCCTGCTGCATCGCGAGTATTAATCCCGGCGCGGCGGGCGGCCATATTCCTTGATGAGCGCCAGGCGGGACCGCATGCGCCACGCCGCAGCGCACTACCATACAAACTCCCAAGCCAACAACGCCAGCCCGGCCAGCAAGAGGTAATACCGGAAAAGGCGGAAGGAATGCGCGCGGAAGAACCAGAGGCAGAACCGGATGGCCAGCAAGCTGACGCCGAAACTGACGACAAATCCCGCCAGCATCAACGCGGGCGGAAGCGCCGGCGGGGGCGATTGCCAAACCGACAGCGCTTGCCAGGCCAGCGCGCCGGCAATCGCCGGGACCGCCATGTAAAACGAGAACCGCACCGCGCCGGCGCGCCGGTGCCCGCGCAACACTCCGGCGCCGGTGGTCCATCCCGAGCGGGAAGCGCCCGGCAGGAGCGCCACCATCTGGGCCAGCCCCGCCCAAAGCGCATCGCGCCAATTCAAACTTTCCAGCGCGCGCCCGGCGGATGCGCTCCGCGCCTCCACGCGATCGCAAAGCCAGAACCACAGCCCGGTGCCGAGCATGCTTAAACCGGCATTGACACTGCTGCGCGCGCCGGCAGCGTCTTCCAGAAAACGGGACAGACACAAGGCGGCCAGCACCGCCGGCACGGTCGCCATAACCAGCAGCCATGGCAGGCGCCGGTAAAAAACCGGCGCCCGCGCCGGCTGCAGCAAGCCCCGCGCGGCCAGCAGCCATTCCCGCCGGAAATAGATCAGGATCGCCGCCAGGCTGCCGGAGTGCAGGATGATGTCGAAAACCAGGCCGCCCTCGTCCGTCCAGCCGCAAAGCCGGCGCAGGACAACCAGGTGGCCGGAACTGCTGATGGGGATGAACTCCGTCGCGCCCTGCACGCAGGCCAGGATAAAAGCCTGGAAGGGAGTCAAAACATTTTCCATGAAAACTACCAGGCCTCACCAAAGCGAGGGCAACACCGGCTGGAATCCCGGACCGATGCCGTCAATATCGCATATTACTTTCCCGGCAATATTACGTATCCGTAAACGGCCAACTGCAGCGTGATACACCGCCAAGTCATAAATACCGTCGCCGTCATAGTCTCCCGGCACCGGCTGCCAGCCGGCGCCGCCCCAGACGAGCCCTTCGGCGATAAAGGCATGCTTGACCAATGACCAGGCCGACCATATACCGTACACCGGATGATAGACCGCCAGGTCGAAAATGCCGTCGCCGTCATAATCGCCCGGCACCGGCAGATAATCGGGAGCGCCGAAAGCATAACCCCAGGCAATCTGGCGGCCGTCAACGGAGAGAATGCACCAATAGCCGGCCGTCTTGTGATACAAGGCGCAATCCGCGGCGCCATCGCCGTCGTAATCGCCCGGCACGGCGATATAGCCCGGACCGGCCAAGGTCTCGCCCCAGACCAATGCATCACCGCCGGCGGAGGAAATTATGTACCAGTACCCGTTGTTTTCCTGCGCGTACAAGGCCCCATCAAACCTGGCGTCGCCATCATAATCGCCGGCCAGGGGACGCAAACCCGGTTCGCCGAAATGCACATCCTGGCATAAAACCTGCATTTTTTTCACGGAGGCAATCATCCACAAACCGGCCTGTTCGTTGTACAAGGCCGCATCGGCATAGCCGTCGCCGTCGTAATCGCCAGCCAGCGGACGCCAGCCCGGCCCGCCGAACTGCGCCCCGCCGACGATCCATTCCCAGTTGGTCTTACCGGCCAGGTAGTTAAGGTAACGGCCCAGGGAGCCTATGTACCAGGCGCCGGAGCCGGCATGATACAAAGCCACATCAGACACGCGATCGGCATCGTAGTCGTTGTATATGAAGGCGCCGGTGCCCGGCGCCACCATGCCCACCCCGCGAGCCACGGTATTGGAAAGCAAGGCGCCGTTATAGAATTGGGGATGCTGGTTGGTATTCCGCAGGGTGGTTTGCTCGGCGGCATAGTCATGCAATTCCTTGAAACTGTAATTGCCGTTGAGATCGTGGTCGAGTGTAGTCTTGCCGCAGGCTTCCAGCAGGTAGCCGGTATAGAGGCCGTGGTCGCCGACTTCCGAACTCAGTTCATCGGCGTCGCAGGCGGTCATGAAGGCGATGTTATCGCCGAAACTGCGCGGCAGCGCCAGTCCCTTGGCGCGGTATTCGGCGGTTTTGATCCGGCGGTAATGGCTCAGCACCCGCTCGACGAACGGCCAATACACCGGCCGGCCGTCCTTGAACATGCCGGCGGAATGGCAGGTGTCAATGATCAACACCACGCGGGTATCCGTGCGGAACCGGGCCAGGTCGGCCGCCATTTCGTAATCGTAATAACTGTCGTCGTACGCGCAGATAAAGGTGTCGTCGCCGTCCACGCCGCCATGGCTGGAATGCGTGTACAGGATCAAATCCCCGGCGGCGGCGCCTTCGGCCAGGGACTGCAAGGAATTGCGGAGCGTGGTTTTGGTGGCCTGGCGGTCGGCGAACATCTGGATATCCGCCGCCGACCAGTGGTTGGACGGATCGCCCAGAAGCATTTCCTCCTTGATGCCGTAGGCGTCGTTCGTGCAGGCGTTCAGCGGCGACGGCTGGCCGCCGGGATACGCCGGGGAATAATTGTCAATCCCCACCAGCACAGCGTCCCGCACCGCGGATATGGGGATAATGGTCGAGCCGCACCATCCCGAATCGGTATTGCTGTAATTGGTGCTCACGCCGTATGAATTGCGGGACTTGACCTTGTAATAATAAGTCGTGTTGGTAATTACGCCGTGATCCTGGAACACGGTTGAGTTGTGGTTGGTGACGACTATCGCCGGATCGTTGGTGCCATGGCTGCGCCAGAGGTCGTAGCCCAGCGCCCCGCCGGCGCTGTCCCAGGAAACCTGGATATAATTGGTGTAAGCGCCGTCGGTCGCCGTCAGGCCCGCGGGCGTCTCCGGCAGACTTTCGGTGCTGGGGCCGCTGATGAAGGTCAGGGTCAGGTCATAGCTGACCCCGTGGCGGTCTTCCGCGTCCTTCAGGATCAGCGTGTACTTGCCGCCGGCGGTCAAACCCAGGTTGGTGATGGCGGCCGTCTGCTGCAGCAAATCCGTTGCCTGTTGGATCAATTTGGCGTCCGGCCCGTAAAGTTCGAGCACGGGATTCAAGGCCGGCGTTATTTCCTGCATGACGACCGATATCACGTCACCCGGGACGGCGTTGAAAAAAGCCACATCCAGATCGCCGGGCTTGTCTATGGCGCCGGTATTGGTTTCGCCGTTGATA
>JAXGSX010000079.1:0-13182 GCA_040775225.1 Kiritimatiellia bacterium
GCAGGCGTAAAATGTCATCAAGGGCGTCATCACCATCATCGCCGCCAGGCGGGGCATGACCAGGAAGCGCACCGGCGGAATGGACATGACTTCCAGCGCGGCGATTTCCTCGGAAACCACCATCGTCCCCAGTTCGGCGGCCATCGCCGAACCTACGCTGGCGGCCAGAATCAAGGCGGTCATGAACGGGCCCATTTCGCGCAGCAGCGAAATCATCACCGCCGCCCCGATGTTGACTTCCTGGCCGAATTTTCGCAGTTCCAGTCCGGTCTGCAGCGCCAGAATCATGCCGGTAAACATCGCCACCACCGAAATCACGCCAATGCTTTTAATGCCGGTGACATAAAGCTGGTACACCACTTCCGGCCAGGCGCGCGCGCCGAAGATAAAACGGAGGTCCAGCAGGGCTTCCCATAACATCAGGAGCGCCCGGCCGGCATTCCGGCAGGAAAGCCATACCTGCCGCCCCAGCCAGCCAAACCAGTTGATGGGGGGCGGATAAAATTCAGGTTCGCGGGTTAACATATGCAGATTAAACCAATTTCCGGAACCAGCCGCAAACAAAATTGCGCGGCGGGCAGATGAAACGGATCAAGGGGGCGCGGTGGCAGGCGCCGGCGGTGTTTGACCTCCGCCCGCCAGGGGCCATCTGATAAAATACAGCAAACGCAGCCGGCGGCCGGCGGCGCTGCGGGTGTAACCGCAAGCGCCCCCCAGCACCGACCATTCCAGCGCGCCTTCCGCCGGACGCACGGCATACCGGGCCAGGGGAAACAAAGAGCAGCGCCGGCTGCCGTCCGCGGCGCGCCGGTGGCGGAACAGCCCCCAGAAGGCTTCCTGTTCCATCGCCGCGGATGTGGTTTCCCGGCGATAGATTGTCCAGAACGGCGCGTAATTGCGGTCAATCTGCTCCCAGTCCTTGAACGGCAGCAGCGTCGGCGCCCGCAACAGGCTGTGGCCGTTTTCCTCATGCCGGGTAAACAGCGGCCAGATTTTACGGACCCGGCGCTCGATGCCCGGCGCCGGCCGGGTTTGTTTTTCATCCGTGCAATAAACAAACGGCAGCACCCAACTGCGTTGCCGGTCGTTATGCGGCGAAAATTGCCGGGTGCGCATGCAGATCGGCCAGGCAATAAATCCATGCGCATATCCTCCGGCGGTTTTCCGTCCCCAGAGCGGCCAGAAATATGTCTGGTCCACGACGCCGCGGCTTACTTGAATAAACGGCCAGGGGGCATACACCTGGTTCAACCGGTTGCCGCGGGAAAAACGGAAAAAAGGCGGCAGGAACATCCAGGACGACTGGTCTTCCAACTGCACGCGGCCGAACAAGGGAAACAGGACGTAACCTGTTCCCGCGGCGCCGGCATAGCCGTAACGCGCATGATTCCACACCGGCCATAAAACAAAATATTTTTCGAAATCATCGCGGCGCCGGGAATATCCGTACAGCGGGAAGAACCGATGCCGCTCGATTTCCGCATTCCAACTGCGGGACATTACCGGCCACAGGCAAAACCAGCCCTGCAGGTCATCCACGCGCGTGCGGCCGAACAACGGAAACAGCCAGAACTGCACCTGGTCGTAAAACAGGAAATCGCGGATCGTGCCGCCCACGGGAAAAAGCGCCCAGTAAGGCCGGCCGGCGTCATCCCGGCCCTGGAAATAAAAAGGCAGAGCCCGGAAAGAATAGCGGGCGCGGGGATCATGGATGTCATCGTCTCGCCAGGAGACCAGCAGCAGGCAACGCCATTGATAGGCCGCGCCATCCCAGGCTTTTCCATTCCAGACCGGCCAGAGCACATCCTGGACAACTTTGCGCCTGGCCGGGTCGCGCGCGCGGCTGTACAGCGGCCGGACCGCAGCCAGACGGCAGCCGTTGGTTCCGGTGCGGAATTCCACCAGGGGACCCAAAGCGCGCCAACGCGTTTCGCCGTCAAGGGTGGTATCCCGCGCCAGCAGCGGCCCCCAGTCAATTTCCGCCGCGCCGGCGGCCGGCAGCGCGGCCAGGAGGCAGATTCCAGCCCAAAGCCGCGCGCGCATGGATAAACTTGACATGGAGCGGATTATACCAGCCTCCGGGAAATCCGCCAGACAATTAGCGGCATTCGCGCAAGGTTTGCCCGCCGGCGGGCGGCGCCGGCAAGGCGCGCTGGGTGCGCCGTATCCAATACATGCCAATGCCGCCCGCAGCCAGGTCCGCCGCCAGGCGCCCCCAGAATATCCCGCGCACTCCGCCCCATAGCGCGCCGAGATGCACCAGGGGAATCAGCAGCGCCAACACGCGCACGGCATTGAGCATGGCCGACGACGCCGGGCGATGGACGCCGGCCAGATAAAAGCTGCAATAGCGGTGCGCTTCCATCATCCCGTACCCGAAAGCAATAATGCGGATGTAGTCCACAATGATCTCCACCACGCGGGGATCGCGGCTGAACACCTTTGCCAGCCACGGGGCGCAGCCGACAAACAACACCGCCACCGCCAGACCGTACAGCAGCGCAAAACCCAGGCTGAGGCGCATCGCTTCCCGGATGCGGTCCAGCCGGCCGGCGCCGTAATTCTGGCTGACAAAAGGCGTCAGCGAAATCCCCAGCGCCATCGGAATGACAAACGCAAACATTTCCAGCCGGCCGGCCGCGCCGCTGGCCGCCACGGCTTCGCGGCCGAAGCCGCCCAGCAATCGGGTAATGACGGCGGCGGACACCGGCATCAGAATCATGCTCAGGATATTGGGCACGCCGAAGGCCATGATTTTGCGGAACGAATCCAGCCAGTCGCGCGCGCGCCAGCGCGCCCAGACCAGCAGGCGATGTTCCCGCATCAGCAGGCGCAAAAGCCAAAACGCCGCCGCGGCCTGCGCCAGCACGGTCGCCAGTGCCGCGCCCCGTATGCCCATGGCCGGGGCTCCGCCCCAGCCGAAAATCAAGATCGGGTCCAGGATGGTGTTCAGGATAGGACCCAGCAGCATCATGCGGGCCGCCCGGCGCGAATCGCCGGCGGCGATCAGCAAGCCATTCCCCAGCATCGGCAGGGCCATGCAGACCGCGCCCAGGTACCAGATGCGCATGTAACCCGCCACGAGCGGCATGGTTTGCGCATCCGCGCCCAGGCGGGTGAAAATTGCGCCGATGCTGATATACCCCGCGGCGGACATCACGCCCGCCGCCGCCAGCATCAGGAGCATGCCATGCGTCACGATGCGCGCGGCGGCGTCATGCGCCAGGCGGCCGAGAGCGTGCGACGCCAGGGTGGCCACCCCGTTCCCGATGCCGCTGGCGACGCAGGTAAGCAGCATGACCACCGGAAAGCTGAACCCCATGGCGGCCAGCGGAACCGTCCCCAGACGCGACACGAACCAGGTGTCGGTCAGATGGTAGGCGTTCATGGCAAACGTGCCCGCCAACATCGGGAAGGCCATGCTGAACATGGTGCGTTTGACGCCCCGGCGGACCAGCGCGGAGGCTGCCTGGTTTGGTCGGCTCACGTCCGCGCGCCCCCGCCGGCCAAGCGCCCGGAACCGGCGGCGGGCGATGCTGACGGCAAGACTCTGGTTGGCTGGCAGGACATCGTTGCTCCGGGCTGTTGAATGCAAACGGCTTTTTAATATCGCCATCTGTATTTGTCAATGACCATTTGCGCCAAACTTGCGCGATGCAAAATCCAGGAGGTAAAAGGCGGCGCAAAACCCGCAGAAGCATCAAGTTTTGCCAACCAGGCTTGTTTGGAGCGCCTGCAGCAGCGCCGGCGAGTCGGGCGCCTGCCGCAGATTTTCACGCACCCCTTCCCGCAGCATGCCGGCCGCGATGGCGGCCAGCAGTTGCACGTGTATATCCTCGGTCCCGACGGGCGTCGCCAGCAGGAACACGCTGTCAACCGGCAGACCGTCCGGCGCATCCCAATCAATCCCGTTCCGCGCCCGCCCGAAGGCCAGCACGGGATTTTTAAGGCCTTCAATGCGCGCATGCGGAATGGCCACTCCCGCGCCGACCGCCGTGCCGAATTCGCGTTCGCGGCGCAGAATTTGTTCCGCCAGCCGGCTTTGCCCGGCCGCCCCCATGCGGTTAGCCAGGGCGCCGGCTATTTCGCGGATGGCGTCCTCCCGGTTGGAAGCGGCCAGTTCCGGCAGCACGGCGTCCGGCGCCAGGAACTGCGCCGGCGCCGCGGCGGCCCGCCGGGCCAGGGAACGCGCCATCCAGGGGCCTGCCAGCATCGAAGAAAAAACGGCGCTGAAAACAATCGCCACAAACACCGCGGAGGTGATCAAGCCGGCTTCCATGGCCAGCAGCGCCACCACGATTTCCATCATGCCGCCCGGCGTATGGGCGATAGCGATCAGGTCGCGGTTGATGCGCGGCAAACGGGCGGCGGCCACGCCCAGCCACGCCCCCAGGTAACGTCCCGCGATGCCCACCCCGCACATGAGGGCCACCAGCAGCGCGTCGAAATCGGCGACAAAGTCAATTTTCAAGCCGATATTGGCGAAAAACAACGGCACAAACAGGGCGTGCACCATTTGCGAAATCACGCCGCGGGTCTGCTCGGAAAGGCTTTTGGCTTCGCCGATGACCACCCCGGCAATGAAAAAGCCGAACAAGGCGTGAATGCCGAGCTTCTGGGTCAAAGCCCCGAAAAGCAGCCCCAGCAGCACCGTAATCGTCAAAGAAACGGCGGGATCGGCCAGGCGGCGGCGTTTTAAATAATCAAAGGCGCTGGTCGAAATTTTACGCCCCAGCGTGAGCGCGAGAGCGGCAAAGCCTACCGTGCTGGCAAACACCAACACCACGGCGCCGGCATCCATGGCGGACCGGGTAAAAAGCCCCATGATGATCGTGAACAACACCCAACCCACAATGTCGTTGACCGTCAGGGCGGACATGATCAGGAACCCCAGGTCGGCTTTCAGCAACTTGAGGTCGTGCAGTATCCTGGCGGCGACCGGCATGGCGCTGATCGTCATCACGGCGGCCATGAACAAGGCGAAAATTATCCGCCGCCCGGGATGGACCATGTAACTTCCCGGCAGCCATATCACCGCGGCGAACGCCACCGCCATCGGAATGACAATGTCAAAAACCGCGATGATGAAAGCGCTGCCGCGCTGCCGCCAGGCAATTGAAAAATCCATTTCCAAACCCGTGTCCAGCAGCAGCAGCAGGACGCCGATCCAGGCGACCGTGTCCAGCATGGCCTGCTGCACGGCGTCGGCGGGAAACAACGCCTGCTGGAGACCGGGGGCGAAACGGCCGAGAATGGTCGGCCCGAGGAGAATGCCGACTAATATTTCCGCCGTCAATGCCGGCTGTTTCCAGCGGCGCAGCCATTCGCCCAGGCCGCGCGCGCAGCCCATCAGGATCAACAACTGCAACAGGAACAGGTAAATGTGGGATTCGTCCAGGTAATGCATTCGATGCTCCGGCATCCATCGGCCAGCTTGGTCTCTTGATTTTCAGCCGAGTCCGTTCCGCGCGCGGCACATCACCGGTTATGCCACCAGGATCGCTTCGGCGGCGGCGGCGGGCGCAAGCCGGCAGCCGCGGACGGCAGCGGGCAGAAAAACCGAACTGCCGGCCGGCAATTCGCCGGCCCAGCCCCCCGGCGCCTCCAGCCGCGCCGCGCCGGAAACGACAAACAGCGCCTGACATCGTGCCGGGCGCGGTAAAGCCGCAGGCGGATCAGCCGCCGTCAGGACCAGCCGCCCGAGATCAAAAAACGGTGTATGCAGCAGGGTCTGCCAACGGCCGGGGGGCGCCGCCGCGGCGCGCGCGATTTCAGGACGCGCATCCCAGTGCATGGCGCGCAGGGCTTGCTCGATATGCAATTCCCGCGGTTGGCCGTCCGCGCCGCGGCGGCCCCAATCGTAAACCCGGTAGGTTGTATTGGAATTCTGCTGGACCTCGAGCAAGAGGCAACCGGCGCCGATGGCATGCGCCAGTCCGCCGGGAACGTAAATCAAATCGCCGGGTGATACCGGCACTTTTTCCAGCAGCTTTTCCACGCCGGCATCCGCCAGGGCCTGCCGCAAATCCGGTTCATTCACGCCGGGCTTGAATCCGGCGTAAACCACGGCGCCCGGGGCAGCATCCAGCACGTACCAGGCCTCGGTTTTCGGCTCGCCGCCGTTGGCCGCAGCGGCGCGGCGGTCCGGATGAACCTGGACGCTTAAACGCTCGCGGGCGTCTATCAGTTTGATCAGCCAGGGGCAAATGCCGGATGACATCGCGGCCCCGAGGGCTTCCGAACCGTAGTTTGCAATCACCCGGTTCAGCGTCCAGCCCTCCAGCGCTCCATCCGCCACCACGCTCGGACCTTCGGGCCGGTCGGACACCTCCCATGATTCGGCATAAATGCCGGGCGGCAAAGGCCGGTGAAATATTTTCGGAATACGGCCGCCGCCCCAGACGTAATGCTGGTAAGCGGGCCGCAGTATCAACGGATACAGGGGATGGCGAGGCAGGTTCATCCGGCGGCGCCTCCTTCCGGCGCGGGGCCGGCATGCAATTCGGCGGCGAAATCGCTTTCCATGAATTCCAGGTCGCCGCGCCGGTTATGCTGCCGCAAGCGTTCGTCATGCTCCCGCAATTCCACCCGGCGCAATTTACCGCTGGTGGTTTTAACCAATTCGGGCATGAATTGAAGACGGCGGGGGCGTTTGTAAAGCGCCATGCGCAGGCGGCAAAACCGGAAGATATCCAGCGCCATCGCCGCCGTGGTCTCGCAGCCGGGGCGCAGCGCGAGGAAAGCTTTGGGGACGAATCCGTTGCGGACATCGTCGCGGCTGGCCACGACGGCCGCTTCGACCACGGCCGGGTGTTCCAGCAGGATGCTTTCGATTTCAAACGGGCTGATGCGGTAATCGGAGCACTTGAAGACATCGTCGTTGCGCCCCACAAAATGGAAATAACCATCCTGGTCGCACACCGCCATATCCCCCGTCAAGTACCATCCCCCGACGAAAACATCGTCTTCGCGTTCGCGGGCGCAGCGATAGCCTTTCATCAAGCCCAGGGGACGCGCGGCGGAGACGCGCAAGGCGATCTGGCCCTCGACCCCGGGCGGCGCCGGCAGCAGGTCGGGGCCGACCACCGCCACGTCGAATCCGGGCGCCGCCAGTCCCATGGCGCCCGCGCGGCCGGGCATGTTCGGGAAGGCGCCGATTTGCAGGACGGTTTCCGTCTGGCCGTATCCTTCGCGGATAGTGATGCCGGTGCTTTGGCGTACGCGGTTGATGATCGCCGGGTTCAGCGGTTCTCCGGCGCTGACAATTTCACGCAGGCTGAAATGGTAAGCGGACATATCCTCCAGCAGGAAACGCCGCCAGGCGGAAGGCGGAGCGCAGAGCGTGGTGATTTTGCGGCGCGCAATGAACTCCAGCGTGCGCCGGGCGTCAAAACGGGCGTATTGCCGCAGACAAACCGTGGCGCCGGCGTTCCACGGGGCAAAAAACGAACTCCAGGCATGCTTGCCCCAGCCCGGCGCGCTGATGTTGTAATGCAGGTCCCCGGGCCGCACGCCGATCCAGGCCATGGTGACCAGGTGCCCGACCGGATAACTGACATGCGAATGCAGCACCATCTTGGGCTGCGCCGTCGCGCCGGAGGTGAAATACAACAGGCAGGGGTCCGTGGAAAAAGTCGGCAGGGGATTGTCAAAACGTTCGGAACAATTCCCGGCGTGCTGCAGCGGCAACCAGCCGGAGCGCTGGCCGCCGTTTACAAACCTCAAAGGAGCGCGCCGCAACACATCGGCCAGTTCGCCGGTCTCATCCAGCAATGACGCCTCCGCCGCCACCGCCCGGACTTTGGCGCGGGACATGCGGTCGCGGATATCGGCGGGAGTAAGCTGCACGGAGGCGGGCGAAACCACCGCCCCGATTTTAATCGCCGCCAGCAGCGCCAGAAACAACTCCAGCGAATTATTCATCATCAGCAGCAGACAATCGTTTTTGGCCAGACCCTGTTCCTTGAAATAATTCGCCATGGCGTTGGATCGCCGGCGCAGCTCGTCAAAACCGCAGATGGTTTCCGCGCCGGATTCATCCTCCATGATCAAGGCCGGGGCTTGATTGCCGCGCGCAAATTCATCAAAATAATCCAGCGCCCAGTTGAACTGCACCGGGTCGGGCCAGCGGAATGAGCGGCGCATCTCCTCATAAGACGGGGCGCGCAGCAAAAATTCGCGCGCCGCCAGAAATTGTTTTAAACCGTCATGCATGGTTTGCTCCGGGGTAACTTTCAAAAGTGTTCAGTGTTCGGCGCTCAACATCTTAAAGCGTTGATCTTATGCTATTTACCATTATTCTGAATACTGACTCCTGAATTCTGAATTCTTTCAAAACGCAAGTTTTGAAATTGGCCCCCTTAAAACATACTTCTACAGAAATGACATACGGTTCGCGGGGTCCCTGATCAGACGCGCGCCACTATGATACAGGTTGCGTTTTTATTTGCAACAGCAGCTTTAAACTGATTTAATCAATTTGATTTTCCAGATGTTCCGTTTTTTTGGGGAGGGCGGTATGCGGCACGTTTACCACAAATTCGTGGCGGAACAAGCGCGGTTGTTGAACGAAGGCGTATCGCCCCGCGGACCTCGGCCCGCGCCCGCGGCAGGACGCCAACCGCCGCCGGCGACCGCGCCGCAGGCGTTGATTTTCGCCCCGCATCCGGATGACGAATGCATCATCGGCGCCCTGCCGTTGCGGCTTCTGCGGGAACTGAAGATGCGCGTGGCCGACATTGCCGTCACCCTGGGCAGCCGGAAGGACCGCCGCCAGGAACGCTGGCAGGAATTGCGCCAGGCCTGCGATTTCCTGGGATTCGAAACGATCCTGGCCGCGCCGGGCGGCCTGGAGAAGATCAACCTGGACCATCGCCGGCAGCAACCGGACGCCTGGCGGCAAGCGGCGCAGATCATTGCCGGCCTGCTGCGCCGGCAGCAGCCGCGGATGATTTTCTTCCCCCACGCCGGCGACGCCAACAGCACCCATATCGGCGTCAACGCCCTGTTGAACGACGCCTTGGCCGTGGCCGGCAGGGATTTCTGCTGCTGGGTATGCGAAACCGAGTATTGGGCGCCGCTGGCGCAGCCGAATTTAATGATCGAATCCAGCGTGGCGGATGCGGCCGACCTGGTGGCCGCCCTTTCGCTGCACGCCGGCGAGGTCCGGCGCAATCCATACCACTTGCGCCTGCCGGCGTGGATGGTTGACAATGTGCGCCGCGGCGGAGAACTGGTGGGCAGCCAGGGGGGCGAGCCGCCGCCATTCACCTTCGCCACGCTTTACCGCCTGCGCCAATGGCGGCATGGCCGCTACGAGGACAACGCCGGCGGCAAGATGGTTTCGGCCAACGACTCGCTCGAGCATTTGTTCGGATGAATTGCGGGAGGGAAGACGCGGCCGGCCGGCGCGGGCTAACCGCCGGCCGGCATGGCTGCCAGGTATCGCCGGTAAGCCGCGGCGTAAGCGGCCGCGGCGGCGGCCGCAGGATGGAAAACGCGTCCGACCCGGTAGAGACCGGCGCTGATTTCAGCCAGATCCGCTTCCGGCCCGTCCGCGCCGGCCATGGCCAGCATGGCCGCCCCCAGCGCAGCAGCTTCGGTCGCGGCGGGTCTTTCAATATCCCGTTCCAAGATATCCGCCTGCATTTGCATCCAGCAATCGTTGCCGGCGCCGCCGCCAATCACCCGCACGATTTGCGCCGGCAGCCCGTGCCGGCTGAACAATTCCACATTCTCGCGCAAGCAAAATGCCAGGGCTTCCAGCAGGGCCCGGTAAACATCGCCCCGGGTATGCCGCAGCGTCAGGTGCAATAACGCGCCGCGCATGGCGCCATCCGGCGCCGGCGAAACCCGCCCGTCAAAATGCGGGCAAACCGTCAAACCCCGGCTGCCGGGCGGCACGGTTTGCGCGGCGGCATTCAACTCATCGAAAGTTAAATGTCCGCCTAATTCGCGCCGGAACCAATCCAGCAGCACCCCGGCGGTTTTGGCGAACGCCAGCCGGTAACGCAAATCCGGCAACGGGAACTTGCCGTCAAAAATGCCCGGAGACAGCGGCGCGCCCGTCCCGCGCGCCAGCGTCAGCAATGCCAGGCAGGTGCCGAATGTCACGGTGACGATGCCCGGGCGGCAGTTGCCGGCGCCCAGCGCCCCGGCATACTGATCGTTGGTGCCGACCACCAGCAACGTTTCCGGGGCCAGCCCCCAATCCGGGGCGCGGTCCGGCAGGATATTGCCCACCACCGTGCCGGGCGGCGCGACCTCCGACATCTGTCCGCGGGCGATGCCGCAGGCTTCCAAAGCCGCCGCGCTGAAAGCGGCATTCCTTTCCAGATACAACCCGGTGGAGCCGGCGGTATTATCGTCCATTATCGCCCGACCCGCGAGATGGTAGGCAAAATAATCCGGCAGCAGAAGAAAACGCCGCGCGCGGCGCAGACGTTCGGGGAAATGCTCCTTCAGCCACATGATCTTGGCCGCCGTAGCAATCGGCGCCACCCCGCCGATGCCGATCCGCCGGGCGGCGAACATGGCGGTCAATTGCTCCGCCTCCGCCGCGGCGCGGCTGTCGTGCCACATTATGGCAGGATACAGCGGCCGGTCCGCTTCATCCAGCGCCGCAAACGTCTGCCCCTGGGAGGAAATCGCCATGGCGCGGACCGCGCCCGGGCCGGCGCGCAACGCCGCGCGCACCGCTTCCCGCGCTGCTGCGCGGATAGCGGCGATCGGCGCCTCCGCCCAGCCGGCGGCGGGCGCGGCGGTCGTATAGGCGGCGCGGCCGAATCCCAGCGCACGGCCGGAGCGGTCAAAGGCCGACGCCTTGGCGCTGGTGCCGCCCAAATCCAAGCCGAGGTAAATCCCGGATTTCACATCTCAAATCTCAAAATTCAGATCACCAAAACCTCCCAGCCCATTTCCGCGCCGAAACCTTCCAGGACTGCCATGGATGCTCCGTAAACCAGGGCGGCATGATGGGTGCCGCCGGCGCGGCTGTAAACGGTTAAAAATTCCGGCAATGGCGGTTTGGGCTGAAACCAGCCGTGCACGGTGCCGGCCAAGGCATCGCGTCCGCGGGGCGCCGCCATCCGGCCCGGCGCTAGAATCAATCGAAAGCGGCCGGAACCGAGCGGAGCCAGATTGATGAAGACGGCGGAACCGCTCCTGAAGCAGCCTACCGGCCGCACCGGGTTGGCCGCGCGGCCAAAAGTGAAATCATACTCCTCCAGGCGCGGCCGGCGGGCGGCCAGCCGGACATTCCATTCGCCCATGTGGCTGAGGAAAACCCGGTTGCCTTTCCAATCCGGGCAAAACATTTCCGTAAACGTGGTATCGGGGTAGACGCGCAGCAAGGCCCCCACCAGCGCCGCGGTCAAGACGTCGCCTTCCCCGGCGTAACCTATCCCCCGTCCCATGGCCAGCCCGGCCTCCAGAAACGGCATCACCGCCAAATCCCGGCCGCGGCCGACCGCCAGGAAATTCACGCTGAACGCGGAAAGGTTTTCCTGCTCCAGCCAGCGGCGCACCGTCAATCCGGACAGGACCGAACGCCGGTGCGCCGCGGCCGCCGCCGGCGCAATTTCAAATAATTTGCCATGTGCGGCAATTTCCCGGTTGACGGCCGCGCGGGAGACTCCGCGCGCCAGCCGTTGCAGAACTTCCTGACGGGCGTTCACCACCGTTATGCCCGGCAGGCGGCGCAATTCCTTTTCCGGCACGCAGAAATCGCCCATGCCCTTGAACGAAGGCCCGATCCGGCCGACGCGCGCCCGGCGCAGGCTTCCGGCGATGGCGCCCGCGCGCACCCGCGCAACCACCCGGTCCAGCACGCCGGATTTCCGCCAGTGGCCGGCTTCAATGGCAAACCGCTTGCCGCGGCGCAACAGCAAATTGCACATGTCCTGCACGCCATGGATGCCGTGGTTGCGCATGATGGCCGCCGTCGTCTGTGACGGCCCGAAATCATAATCGGGGGTGGTGTCCAGCACGATGACCGGCAAACTTGTCGCCGCCAATACCGCCGCCGATTCCAAGGACGGCGAATAAGCCAGGTGCAAAGTAACCAGCGCATCTACACCGGCGGCTTCAAAATCCTTCACCGCCCGGCGGAATTCCGCCGCCACGCGGCAGACCGGCGCGGCGGCAACATTCAAGCCCTTATGCCGCAGCGCTTCCGCCACGTTATGGCAATATTTTTCCAGCGGCCGGCGGCAATCCGGCAACATCCGGTCATAAAGTTCCAAATAAAACGGCAATAATCCGATTTTCACGCTTTGCATCTCCCCATCTGCGTTAATCTGTGTAATCTGCGGATGACATCCGGTCAGGCCGGCGCATCTCCCCAATCCGGCACATCCAGCGTGGCGCCATCCTGCAAGGCCGACTTGTGCGCCAGCACGCCCATGGCCATGTAACGCGCTGCTTCCCAGATATTGATCGCCGGCTGGCGCCCATGCGCCACCGCATCCACGAATTCGTGCACCAGGTAAGGATGCGAGCCGCCATGGCCCCGGGGCACAAAATCCATGTTTTGCAGATCGGCTTCGTTCGTTTCCCTGTTCATGGCGCGCTTGAAAGCCGACTGAACTTCCAGCGGCAGCGGGTCGCGCATGTCTTCCGGCTTGATAACCACGCTGGCGGCTTTGGGTAGGCGTTCCATGTCAATCCGATCCATCGCCGGCCTTTGAATCTCATACCAGCGATTTTCGGAAAAAGTCCCCAGCGTCCCCTTGATCCGGAAGGTTTCCGATTCCTGCCCCAGCAAGCCGGGCGATTCCCGCATTTCGGCAATGCGCACCGCGGCGCCGTTGCTCATTTTGAACAATGCCACTTCGTTGCTGAAGGCATCCTTGGCGAAAAACGGATCGTGGTTGCGGTTCCGGTAACCGTAAGCGGTCACCTTAACCGCGTGCGCTCGCATTACGCAGACCGGGCCGGAAGTGGAATGCGTCGGATAATGCATGGGACCGCCTTTGACACCGCGTTCCCGGTATTGCCGGCTCAGTTCCTGCCATTCCCGGCCCGCGGCGCTGGCGCCGCGGCTGGCGGACACTTTCCGCAAGTTGCAGCCGGAGTCAACATCGTGGCAATATTCCCCTTCGGCGTACACAAAATCGCCAAAGGCCCCCGCGGCGGCCTTGCGGCGGCAGAACATGGCCTGCGCCTGGTAATAAGTGGTTTCCC
>JAXGSX010000080.1:0-13181 GCA_040775225.1 Kiritimatiellia bacterium
ACAATGCCGTTGATGGACTCGAACGCGCGGTATAATTCCAGATGCGTTGGGGCGTCGGATGACGGCTTTCGGTTGCCGGCCAGTATCCGGCCTGAACCCAACTCCAGCACCACCATGTCGGATGGGCGCAGCCGCGCGTAAGCCACGCCGCTGGGTTTGATCGCCATGACGCCCGCGCGCCGGTCAGCCGCGCTGGCATTGCCCCAGGTAAAGGGCGCCAGCCCGGCGGCGTCAATCGCCCGGTTGGCCCGGCAGGCGGCGGCGCATAATGCTTGATAGCGCATGGTCATGCCGGCGGTTTTCCCGTGCGATCCCGGATGGCGAGCAGTGTTTTCATGATGGCGGAATAATCCCGCCGCGCGCCGCTTCGGCCAAATCCGTCGTGGATGGTCCGGTATAATTTGAAAAGTTCGTTATACGTTTTGACATGGGCGGGAATTGGCCGGAACTTGTCCGGCAGCGTGCCGGTCATGGCGCGGACCGCGCCGCCGAAGCCGGCCTGTCCGCCGGCCGGTTTACCCGCGGCCACGGCGGCGGCCATGGCCGCGCCCAGGGCGCAGGTTTGCGCGCTGCGCGATATTTCCAGCGGCCGGTTCATGATATCGGCGTAAATCTGCATGACCATCGGATTTTTCGCGGCGATGCCGCCGCAGTTGACGATGCGCCGGATGCGGACCCCGTATGCCTCGAGCCGCTCCATGATCACCCGCGCGCCGAAGGCGGTGGCCTCCACCAGCGCCCGGTAAATTTCAGCCGGGGTGGTGTGGAGGGTGAGCCCCAAGATGGCGCCGGTCAGCCGCTGGTCAACCAGCACGGTGCGGTTGCCGTTGTGCCAGTCCAGCGCCAGCAAGCCGCTGGTTCCCGGGCCGAGTTTTTCCGCCTGGCGGGTCAGCTCCCGGTGGCCGCCGGCGCGCGGCGCGATTTGATTGACAAACCAGTTGAAAATGTCGCCCACCGCGGATTGGCCGGCTTCCAGTCCGTAATAACCCGGCAGGATGGATTCCGGGACAATCCCGCATAAACCCGGGATGTCCGGCAGTTTACGTTTCAGCGGCTCGATCGCCATGTCGCAGGTGGAGGTTCCGATAATCTTGACCAGCGTGCCGGGGCGGATGCCGGCGCCGACGGCGCCCAGGTGGGCGTCAAACGCGCCGGCCGCGATGGGGATGCCTGCCGGCAGTCCCAGGCGCTTGGCCCAGGCCGGCGCGAGCGTGCCGGCGCGGTCGGCGGCGGTGTAAGCTTTGGCCGGCAGGGTGTCGCGGATCCGGGCCAGTTCCGGATCAAGTTGATGCAGCCAGGCCCTTTCGGGATAGCCGCCCCAGGCGGCATGGAACATGGCCTTGTGGCCGGCGGCGCAGATGCCGCGCCGGATTTCCGCCGGATTGCTTATCCCGGCGAGCATGGCCGGAATCCAATCGGCTATTTCCACCCAGGTGTGAGCGGCTTGAAACACGGCCGGCGCCACCCGGCGGCAATGAAGCAGTTTGGCCCAAAACCATTCGGAGGAATATATGCCGCCGCACCTGGCCAGATATTCCGGGCGGCGGCGCGCGGCCCGCGCGGTGATTTCCGCCGCCTCGGCATGCGCGGTGTGATCTTTCCAGAGCCAGGCCATGGCGTGCGGATTGCGGGCGTACGCTTGATGCGCGGCCAGCGGCCGGCAGTGCCGGTCAATCGGCAGCGGTGTGCTGCCGGTGGTGTCCACCCCGATGCCGATGACGGCGGACGCCGCGAATTGACTGGATTGCCGGCGCGCGGAGCGGAGGACGGCTTGCACGGTCCGGACAATGCCCTCCATGTAATCATCCGGCCGCTGGCGGGCGAGATTGGCGTCGCGCCGGTCAAGGATAATGCCCTGTTCACCGCCGGCATAGTTCCAGACTGCGGCGCTGATTTCCCGGCCATCGGCGGCGTCAACCAGCAGCGCCCGCGCGGAATTGGTGCCGAAATCCAAACCCAGAGTGTATTTCGTCCGGTGGAGCATGATGCTACGGCCGCGAATTGTAGCGCCGCGCCGGGCGCATGGGGGGCAACCCGAAAATACGTTCGGCATTGCCGTGGGCCACCTGCTGCAAGACCGCGTCCGGCAGACGCAACTGATGAACGAACCGGGCGTGGCACAGGAAAGTTTGCACCTGGTAGGCGTCCGCCCGGCCCAAGGCCAGGGACGAGTCGGTGCCGAACAGGATGCGGTCGGCATGCTGCAGGAAGAACGGCCGGAGCACGGCGCGGTCTTCCGGGTACAGTTCGTCGCACCAGCGCAGAAAACCGGCGCAACTGGTGTCCGCAACCACATTGGGATGTTCGCGGAAGACGGACTCCAGCCGTTCCAGGCCGATGTGCATCTGGTGCGCTCCGATCAGGGTCAAGCCGGGATGCCGTCGCGCGACTTGGAGCGCGGTTTGCAGCAGTTGTTCGTTGGAAGTGGTTAATCCGTTCCGGGCTTCGCTCCAGTAGGGATTTTCGCCGCCGCCATGGTAGGGCGAGACGCTGACCCGCTGGGTGATGTGCCAGAGCAGGGCCTTGCCGGCGCGGCTGACGGCCGTGAAAACCTCGTCCCATGGCGGTTGCAGCCAGATTTCATGGCTGGCCTGACCCTGCATCAGGAGTGAATTGTGGAGTTTCAATCCCAGCGCGCCGTGTTCAAAGGCCTGCTGCGCCAGCGCGGCGTCCGGCTGGTCGTGCGGCATCCGGTAAAGCCATCCGAAGCGCGAATCCTGCGCGGCCATATCGCGGAAAACGGAGAACGCCTCCTTTTTGCCGGTGATGACAATCACCCGCCCCAGCCGGAAGGCGTCCAGTTGCGCAAACCAGTCCGCTAGAACCCGGTAAATTTCAGCATGCGCGGTCAGGCTTTCCATGTGGTTGTGGCAGTCCAGCCAGTAATCCTCGTTCGGCTGGAAGTGAAAACCCCAGCCCTTGGAAAAACCGTTGTCCAGCGTTTCACGTTCGGCGATATCGGGCGGGCGCGGGCGGTCGGCATGAAGGATTGTCATGATGGTCAAAAATTATCGGCGCTTGTATTCATCGCTTCATAAAGATAGGCTTTCGGTGCGGTTTGTCAAGCAACATGCGTCTGGATTATTGCTGGCATCCATGCCGCCCGCCTGCTATAATCACAACATGGATCAAATCATCGCCGGATTTTTCAAAAATTTCAATCTGATTCTGCTGGCAGCCGGCATTGTGGTCGGTCTTTGGACCGGCCGCCCCGGCCGTCGCGCCGAACAGCTTTTCCGCTGGGTAATTTTACTCGGCGCGGGCATGGTGAGCTTGTATGCCGCCGGTATGCATATTTTTTTCGGACCGCTGGCCGCCTCGAACATAGGATGGGAAACTTCTCCGTTTCAATATGAAGTCGGCGTGGCCAATCTGGGATTCGGATTGTTGTGCGTCCTGTCGTTCCGCGCCGGCTATGCTTTCCGCCTGGCCGCGGTCATGGGCTTGACCTGTTGGCTGTGGGGGAACGCCATGGGGCACATCCGGCAAATGATCGTTGCCGGTAATTTCGCTCCCGGCAATGCCGGCCCCTGGTTCTGGACGGATGTCCTGGGGCCGCTGCTGCTGATCGTTTTGCTGCGCCTGGCTCATTCCGAAACCCGCCGCGGTTAGCGGTTCCGGGGGCGTGGCCAGGGCGCCGACACAACTTCATGGCGGGCCGCCGCTGGCCGGCGCCGGCGGAGCGGGCTGCCGCAGCATCCGGAGCGCATTGTCCACTAACGCCCGGCAACTCATCCATTGCGTGTCCGCCTGGCCGAGCCGGCCGCGGCGGACCAGCCCGGCCTCGTCCAGTTTTTGGCCCAGCGCCCGGAAATTGAATTTGGGCCAGGCGGCGGCCGGGCCGGCGTCCAGCAGCAGCAGTACCTGCACGTGATGGAGGATGGTGCAAACATTGAAATCCACGCCGATGAACATGTATTTTGCATCGAATTGATACAACTTGTCCCAGGGGCTGTGCGGGCCAAAGGCGCCGCGCGAGGCCCAGACGGGACGGTCAACGGCATTTTCACCGCCGTATGCCAGGGCGTGTTCGCCGGTGATGGCGGCCGCCAGCGGGCCGTGGGCTGTCACCGAATGCGTGGGATTGTCGCTGCGCAGCACCCCGGGCCGCCGCCGGAAGGTTTCCGGAATCAGGCCGGTGAAGGTCGGCTGCTCCACCGCGTGGAAGGCGCGGGAAATTTCCTCCGCCGATAAAGACTGCCAGTCATATTTGCAGAGCGCGGGCAGGGCCAACGTGCCGGACTCGCCCAGCGTTTCCTGGAAGGCGTCCAAAACCGCGTCCGCGCCGCCTTCCACCAGGCCCATGCTTTTCAACGAGGAATGGAAGAAGACCAGGTCGCCTGCCTGGATGCCCAGGGCGGCCAGATGCCGCTTGATCAGCGGCTTGGTTGTTAATCCATCGGTCATCATAAATACTGCCGGATGGCATCCAGGGGTTTCCGGATTTTGGGGCGGATGACCGTCTCGGCGGGATAGCCCAGGCTGATCAGGAACTCCACCCGGCGGCCCCGCGGCAATGCCAGGGCGGCGGCGGTTGCCCGGGCATTGAACCAGCCGATCCAGCATGTGCCCAGCCCTTCCGCCGCGGCTTGCAGGACAAAATGTTCGCCGGCAATGCCGATATCCGCCAGGTTGAACCGGATTCCGCGCCACCACCCTGCGGCGGCGGCGGCGAATTTCGAACGCTCGGCGGCCACCGCCACCAGCGCCGGCGCGCGCGCGGCAAACTTGAACGCCGTGTAGATGCCGCTGAAGGCGGCTTCCGCGAGTTTTTGGCGGGCAGACGGGGTGTCCGCCACCAGGAAAAACCAGGGTTGGGAATTGCAGGCGGAAGGCGCCAGCCGCGCCGCTTCGAGGCAGCGTTCGATGCAGCCGCGCGGCACGGGGTCGGGGCGGTAATCGCGCGTGCTTTGGCGCCGGGTTGCCAGTTCCAGGAAGGCTTCGCCCTGCATGGGATGCTTCAGCGTTCAGCCAAAATCATAATAAACCGCGGAAACCGCCTGGATGGAAAGGCGGATTTCATCCAGCACCGCGGCGGAGACCGGCTGGTTGACGCGCAGGATGGCCAGGGATTGGTTGCTCTTCGCATGATGCGGGTTCCGCACGTCTTCAATGTTGATTTCGGACTGGGCCAATTTGACTCCGATCTGCCCCAGGACGCCCGGCCGGTCGTCGTAAATGAAGAAAAGCGTCGGACCGCGGGGTTCGAAATAGAGCTGGTCGAAATCGTTGATCCGCGCCACCATCAGCGTGCCTTCGGCCAGGGTGCCGCGGATGCTGACGCGGCGCAGGCTGCCGGAATCCAGGCTGGCAATCAGATCAATCGTGATCGAGTTGTCGAATTTTTTGCGCGGATCGGTCGGGCGGTTGACGACTTCGATGCCCATATCCTTCAGGTATTGCCGGGCGGATTTGTGATCCAGCGGCTGGTCAACCTTGTCGCCCAGCGCGGTGACTACCGGGATCATGAGCCAGTCGGCAAACGGCGCCAGCGACCCGTAGAAGCTGGTTTCAGTCGTTTTCAGCTTGGCGCCCGGCCCGAGCAGGTGCCGGCAAAGCCTGGTGATGGTGAAGGCCAGGCGGCCGTAGGCTTCGTCCAATCCTTCCGGCACCGCGCGGTTGACGATGAAACTGGTAATGCCTTCTTCGTCCAGGGCGATCAATTCCTCCGCGGCGCGCCGGGCGGCGTTGGTGTTGGCCTCGATCGTGCTGGCGCCCAGGTGGGGGAGCATGATATCCGCCATGTCGGCGATGGGCTTCTCGCCGGGGGCGTCCTTGGGATAGACATCGTTGAGGAAATGGATTTGGCGGTCCGCCTTGATGCGGCGCAAAGCGTCTTCGTCAATGATGCCCGCCCGGGCGCAATTGATCAGGGTCGCCCCGGGAAGCATGCTTCCCAGCAGGTCGGCATTGATCATTTTGCGGGTTTCATCGTTCTCGGGTATGTGCAAAGTGACGTAGTCCGCGCGGGCGAACAGCTCGGGCAATTCCACCAGTTCCACCGCCATCTCATCCGCGCGCTCCTGCGAGATCATGGGGTCATACCCGAGCAATTTCACGTCAAACCCCGACAGCCGGCGCGCCACCAGTTGTCCGATATTGCCCAGGCCGACAATGCCGACGGTTTTGCCGGTGATTTCGCGGCCCATGAAACTGTTTTTCTCCCATTTGCCGGCGCGGGTGCTGATATCGGCCGGGATCACATGGCGGGCATCGGCAAACATCAGCGCGATGACTTCCTCGGCCACGGCGTTGGCGTTCGCGCCCGGGGTGTTCATCACGTCAATGCCCCGCTTGCGGGCGTACTTGATGTCAATCGTGTCGTAGCCCGAACCGGCCCGCACGATGACTTTCAACCCAGGCAGCAAATCCATGATTTCACGCGTGATTTTTTCGCTGCGGACAATCAAGGCATAGGCATCGTGATGAGTCTTGCAGAAGGCCGCCAAATCGGCCGGGACTTCCTGAATGACCTGGTACTTGCCGTGCGCTTCCAGGATTTCACGGGCCACTGCTTCCAGTTTGGTGGGGATTAGTACTTTTTTCATAAGCCGGAATGGTGCTGGTTGGACTTTCAGGTCGAAGCCGGTTTTAAAAGCCGGCTGTTGAAAATATCTTTCATTGTAAATTATAATGCCTTGGGCTGCAACAAAAAATCAAATCGCTGATAAATGCATATTTATTTTGACAACTTACGGCTCAATTAGTAGCATATCATTAAAGCTGAATTTATATCCGATTTGCTGGAAGGCACCAAGATGTCAACTCATAAGCAATGGCCCGTCATGCATATCCTGGCATTTGTTATGCTTGGATTATTTTGCTGGTCCATTCTGGCCGATGGCGAACCATCGCCCAAGGACTCTCCGGCGGTGGAAAAGCCGGCGGTGAAGCCCGCCGAAGCGCCGAAGCCGGCGGCAGAAAAGCCGGCGGTGAAGCCTGCCGAAGCGCCGAAGCCGGCGGCGGAAAAACCGGCGGTGAAGCCTGCCGAAGCGCCGAAGCCGGCGGCGGAAAAACCGGCGGCCCCCGCTGCGGCGCCCAGAGATGCCGCGGGTGTTGAAGCTATGGATGATTTCTTCGATGAGGCTGGCGCTGAAATTGAAGATGTGCCGGAAATCCTGCCCCTGGCTTCCGTTGCTTTGAAGGATGCCGGGGGCGTTGTTCCGGAAGGCGCGGTGCGCAAGGCCGGCAAACGCGATTTGTGGCGCGTCGGCGCGGGCATGCTGTGGCGCTCCATCAAGACGCGCTCCTGGCGCGGCGGATCATATGCCCAGTATTATCCCATCTCGGATAAGTCTTCGGATCATGCAGAGGGTGGCGGCCGCGGGGCGTACAAAGACGGGTACGTGGATCCGGACGAATGGACCGGCCTGGACGGCGAAACCTGGAATTGGGGATACGACAGCCCCAGCCAGGTTGAGGGCAATACCCTGCGTTTGACGTCCAGCGGCCGCATGGTGACGGAGTTTGACCGTGACACTTACATCAGCGAGAGCGTTTATGCCGATTCGGGAGAGAATGAACCGGGCGTCTATGTGTTCGCGCAACGGAAAATTTTCCGCGAACCCAACTGGGATTGCCGTCTGCACCTGGATTTCATGCGCATAGGCTCTTCCGTCAGCGGCGCCGCCGCGAATTTTCGCGACGAGCAGCGCTGGGAGACCCGCAAGGAATCCGGCGTGGATGTTTATTCCCTGGAAGGCGCCGGCATCGCCGGGGACAGCGCGCCTTACCAGGGCAATTATTCGGATCCGGGCCCCTGCATCTCCACCGTGCCGTTGGGCGGTTCTACCGCCGGAGGCGAGGTGGTGGATGAAGGGTCATATACGGCCTACAATGCCGTCAAACATAATCTGGATTTGCAGTTGCTGACCTTTTCGCTGGGATTGTCGTTCAACTACCAGTTCCGGCGGCTGAACCTGGGCGGCGCCACGGGGCCGACGATCAACCTGGCGGAGACCGACGCCGTTTATGAGGAAACCCTGTATGAAAGCTGGAATGGCGCCCCGCCGAGCGTGCTCAAGGAATGGCGCGACGCTGAAGATGACACGGAAACCATCTTCGGTTATTTCGTGCAGGCGGAAGCCGGCTTGCGCCTGACCAGCTGGGTGGAACTGGGCGTATTCGGCCGCTATGACTGGCTGGAGAATATCAATTGCGACATAGGCCCGTCGCGCTATGTCGTCAATCCCGAGGGCGGCTCGCTGGGCGGTTCTTTAAGCCTGATTTTCTAGGCGCCGCCGGTCCGCCGCGTATCCCTGCGCGATGATTCGAGCAGCCTGGCGCACAGGGCCGTCTGCCGGCGCATGATCCGGTTGTTGCGGATGGCGATTTCCACCGCCTTGCGCGAGCCCATCAGGCACACCAGGCGCCGGCCGCGCGTGATGGCGGTGTATAACAGGTTGCGCTGCAGCAGGTGAAAATGCTGCGTGGCGATCCGAATCACCACCGCCGGGTATTCGCTCCCTTGCGACTTGTGAATCGAGCAGGCATACGCCAGGCTCAATTCATCCAGTTCCATGGCCTTGTACTCCACCGGCTGCCCGTCAAAATCCACCGTCAATTGCCGGCCGTCGGCATCCACGCGGGAGACGAATCCGATATCGCCGTTGTACACTTCCTTGTCGTAATTATTGCGCAGTTGCATGACCCGGTCGCCCAGGCGGTAGGACCAGGCGTTGTATTGCAATGCGGCGCCCGCGGGATTGATTGCCGCCTGCAGCGCCAGGTTGAGGGCGTCGGCGCCCAATTGGTTGCGGCGCATGGGCGACAACACCTGGATGTCCGTCCGCGGGTCAAGGTTGAATCGCGCGGGAATCCGCCGGGCGGCAAATTCCACCGCGCGGCCGACCAGGCGCGCGGGATCATCTTCCGGCACAAAATAAAAATCTGACAGCGCGCCGGTTGCGGGCAATTCCAGCATGCGCCCGGAATTGACCAGGTGGGCGTTATGCACAATCCAACTGCGGTCATGCTGGCGGAATACCCTTTCCAATTTTACGCTGGGGATGGTGTCCGATTCCAGCAAATCGCGCAGGACGTTGCCCGGTCCGACGCTGGGCAGTTGGTCGGCGTCGCCCACCATCACCAGCCGGGCATGGCCCGGCAGCGCGCGCAGGAAAGCGTGCATCAGCGCGATGTCCACCATGGAGGTTTCATCCAGGATGAAGGCGTCGCCCGCCAGCGGGTTCTGCGCGTTGTGTTCGAATCCGCCGCCCGGCCGGAACTTCAGCAGCCGATGAATGGTCATGGCCGGATGGCCGGTGGCTTCATCCATCCGCTTGGCCGCGCGCCCGGTTGGCGCGGCCATGCAGACCTGCAATTTCTTGACGCGCCAGATGTCGGCCAGGGCTTTGATAATGGTGGTTTTGCCGACACCGGGCCCGCCGGTGATCAGCGAAATTTTCTGCGTTAACGCCATCTCCAGCGCCTGGCGCTGCGCCGGCGCGAATTCCAGGCGCATGCGCGTCATGGCCCAGGCCAGGGCTTTGCCCTGGTCCAGCGCCACGCACGGCGCTGCGTGGGAGCGCAGGCGGGCCAGTTGCCGGGCCGCGCCTGTTTCCGCCTGGTGCAGGGCCGGCAGGTATATGCGGTCATCCTCGGCGATCACGGCCCGGTTTTCCGCCGCCGCCGCCAGGGCCTGTTCGAGGATGGGTGTGGGTATGACCAGCAAGCCGGCGGCTTCCGCCAGCAATTGATCGCGGCCGGCATAGCAATGCCCTTCTTCCGCCATGGTCTGCAGCGTATGGACAATGCCCGCGGCGGCCCGATGCGTTGAGTCGGCCGGAATGCCTATGCTGCGGGCAATGCGGTCGGCGGTCTTGAATCCGATTCCCCAGATGTCGGTCGCCAGGCGGTAGGGATTTTCACGGATCAGGTTGATGGAGTGTTCGCCGTAAGCGCGATGAATGCGGGCGGCCTGGGCGGCGCCGATGCCGTGGGCGTGCAGAAAAATCATGATGTCGCGCACGGTTTTCTGGGCGTTCCAGGCGGCCTTGATCTGTTCGCGGCGCTTGCGCCCGATGCCTTCCACCGTTTGCAGGCGCGCGGACTCGCGTTCGATGATTTCCAGGGTCCGCTCGCCGAACTTTTTCACCAGGCGTTCGGCCAGCACCGGGCCGATGCCGTCAATCATGCCGCTGCCAAGGTAACGCCGTATGCCGTCAAGCGAGGTGGGGGCGGAACACACGATTTTGGCGGCCTGGAATTGCGCGCCATGCACCTTGTGGTGCTGCCATTGCCCTTCGGCTTCGAGGGTTTCGCCTTCCCACATGGCGGCGCAATTGCCGACGACGGTTACCGGGCGTCCCGCGCCGCGGACCCCGCGCGGATTTTTCAAGACGCAGACCGTATAGCCGGTTTCCGGGTTGCGAAAGACAATGTGATCCACCACGCCGGCTATGGTTGCAACCTCTGAATTTGAGCTTTTGGGTTTCAAACTTGAGATTAGAAAATCATGGCGGCGGCGGGATCGGCAGGCGCAGCGTCAGCCCGCCCGCCGCCTGCACTTCGAGGCTCTTGCTGAAGGAAGCCGGCGCCGGACGCGGCGGCGCCGCCGGGGACGCCGCCACGGCATTGGGCGCCGGGGCCGGCATTTCCGCCGGGACCGCCGGCGCGGCCGTGACGGGCGCGGATGGCGCGCGAACAACGGGCGGCGGCGCAAGGGCGGCCGGCGTTGCGCCCACGTCCGCCGCCGCGGATTCCGCCGGCCGGCCGGCGTGGACCAGGGCCAGCAAGTCCTCGCGCGATTTTTCGGACAAATGCCGCTCTTCCTGGAGTTGGCGCAACAAACCGTGGGTAAACCACGCCCCGCCGGCCAGGATCAGCATAAAAATCAAGGCAATCCCGGCGGCAATTCCGGCGAATTCCCGACGGGCGCGCCGGCGTTCGTGGGCCAGCATGCGTTCCATCAGGCGGTTGAGTTCTTCCACGGATGGAATTACCGCCGGCTTGACCGGCAACTGGCGTTCCAGTTCCGGGTGCAGGATTTCCGGACTGTATTTTTTGTGTTTACTCATGCGTGCATCTGCCCCCGGGATGCATTTAAAATACTTGAATTCAGCGGGCAATGCAATGTATAATTAAAATCGCTCGCAAATAATGCGACAATCGCGCGCACGGGTGGCGGAATGGCAGACGCGTTAGTTTGAGGGGCTAATGACAGCAATGTCGTGCGGGTTCGATCCCCGCCCCGTGCACCACCAATTCCCCGATGAAAATTGTCCTGGCCAGCCGGAATCCGCATAAGCTGGACGAAATCCGCCGGATTTTCGTTTACCCCGGTTTGGATTGGATGGACAGCGCCGCCTTGGCCGGCATGCCGGAAGTGGTGGAAGACGGCCAGACCTTCGCGTCCAATGCCATCAAGAAAGCCATGACGGCGGCTTTTCACGCCCGGTGCTGGGCCCTGGCGGACGACTCCGGCCTGGAAGTGGCGGCGTTGCAGGGAGCCCCGGGCGTGATGTCCGCCCGCTATGCCGGTATGCCCCGGAATGATGCGGCCAACAACGACAAGTTGCTCCGGGAACTGGCGGATGCGCCGGACCGATCCGCCCGGTTCTGCTGCGTGGTGGCCCTGGCCAGTCCGCGCGGACGGGCGCAGGTGGTGGAGGGGTTCTGCCCCGGCCGGATCATTGAAGCCCAACGCGGCGGCCGGGGATTCGGCTATGATCCATTATTCGTCCCCGACGGCTATGACCAGACATTTGCGGAAATGGACGCCGCTCTGAAAAACCGCATTTCGCACCGCGCGCGCGCCTTCGAACAGGCGCGCGGCAAATGGGGCGGCTTGTTTGAGGGCGATTACACCGATTGGCCGGCGCGGTGATTAACCTTGCGCTCCGGCCGCGCAAGGTGGCAGGGGGCGTTCCCCCGGCAGACTGCACAGCCGGTCGTCGGGCAGGAGCAGGTTATCAATCAGCCGGGTCTGGCCGATGCGGACGGCCAGGGCGGCGAGGATCGGCCGTTCAATGGTTTTGACGGGTTCCAGCGTGGCTTCATCCACGATCTCCGCGTAATCAATCCGGGCGGCGGGCGTCTGCTGAATTTGCTCAACCATGCGCCGGCGGATGTCTTCCGCGTCGCGGGCGCCTTCCCGGTAGAGGCGCCGGGCCAGTTGCAGCGCGCGCATCAGGCAGAGCGCATCGCGCCGTTCGGACGGAGACAGGTACGCGTTGCGGGAACTCATGGCCAGGCCGTCCGGCTCGCGGATCAGCGGGGCGATGATTATACTAACCGGGAAATTCAAATCGCGCGCCATGCGCCGGATGGCGCGCGCCTGCTGCGCATCTTTCTGCCCGAACACGGCGACATCCGCGCGGGTGATGTTGAACAATTTGGCGACTACCGTCAGGACGCCGGCGAAATGGCCGGGGCGGGAAGCGCCGCACAGTCCCCGCGTCAGCGCGTTTTCCTGGACTTGGACGGAGTGGTCGGGCGCGTACATGTTTTCCGGCGGCGCGGGATGGAAGACGGCATCCACCCCGGCGTCGCGGCAGAGGGCGGCATCCCGCTCGAAATCGCGCGGGTATTGCTTGAAATCCTCGTTGGGGCCGAATTGGGTTGGATTGACGAAGACGCTCAGGATGATTTTGTCCGCCTTTGCGCGCGCCAGCTTGACCAGGGAAAGATGGCCGGCGTGCAGGCAGCCCATGGTGGGGACGAGTCCGACGGCATGGCCCGCCCGCCGCCATTGATCGGCGAGCAGGTTCATTTCGGCGCTGGCATTGACGACTTGCATCAGTAGGTATGTTCCGGGGCGGGATATTGGCCGGTTTCCACTTCGCCGCGGTAGGCGGCCAGGGCCCGTTGCGCGGCCCGGCCCAACTCGGCGTAGCGTTTGACGAATTTGGGGTGGAACTCCCCCGACAGGCCGAGCATGTCGTGTAGCACCATGATTTGCCCGTCGCAGCCCGGCCCCGCGCCGATGCCGATGGTGGGGATTTGCAAGGCGCGGGAAAGGCGCTTGCCCAAAGCGGCCGGCACGCATTCCACCACCAGCGCGAAGGCGCCGGCGGTTTCCAGCGCCCGGGCGTCGCGCAGCAGTCCGGCGCTTTCCGCCGGCCGGCGTCCCTGGACCTTGTAGCCGCCGGTGACCCGGAGGTTTTGCGGAGTCAGCCCGATGTGCGCCAGCACGGGAATGCCGTTCTGGACCAGGCGCCGGATCAGCGGGGCGCGGAAGG
>JAXGSX010000081.1:0-12992 GCA_040775225.1 Kiritimatiellia bacterium
ATATAAGCGGAAATGTCCCCGGCCTGGGTTTCGATGATCGGCAAAGCCGTGATGCTGCCGCCGCCGCGGGCGCGGCTGTATTTCACGGCGCGTTCCAGCAGGCGCGCAGGCTGGTAATATATGTCCCCGGGATACGCTTCCCTGCCGGGCGGGCGGCGCAGCAGCAGCGACAACTGGCGGTAAGCCACGGCATGCTTGGAAAGATCGTCGTAAACGATCAGCGCGTGGCCGCCGTTTGCCGCGAGCGCCTCGGCCATGGCGCAGCCGCTGTAGGGGGCGATGTACTGGAGAGGCACCGGGTCGGCGGCGGCGGCGTTGACCACGATGGTGTGGTCCATGGCGCCATGCTCCTGGAGGGCGCGCACCACGCGGGCGACGGTGGAGTTTTTCTGCCCGATGGCCACGTAAATGCAGGCCACGCCGGAATCTTTCTGGTTGATGATGGCGTCAATCGCCGCGGCGGTCTTTCCCGTCTGGCGGTCGCCGATAATCAACTCCCGCTGGCCACGGCCGATCGGCACCATGGAGTCAATCGCCATGATCCCGGTCTGCAGGGGCTCGGACACCGGATCGCGCTCCATCACCGCCGGGGCGCGGCGTTCAATCGGCATGGTGGCAGTTTCCGGAATCACGCCCTTACCGTCCAGGGGCTGGCCCAGGGCGTTGACCACGCGTCCCAGCAGGGCCCGGCCCGTGGGAACCTGCATGATGCGGCCGGTGCCCTTGACAAGGTCGCCTTCCTGGATTTTCTTGTCGTCGCCCAGGATGATGCAGCCCAGGTTGTCGCGTTCCAGGTTCATGGCCAGGCCGTAAATGCCATGGGGGAATTCCAGCAACTCGCCGGCCAGGGCATCCTGCAGGCCGTAAATCCGGGCAATGCCGTCGCCGACTTGCAGGGTGACGCCGATCCCGGCCGGGGCGGCCTTGCCTTCAAATTCCTGTAGCCGCCGCCGCAGTATTGCGGTGACTTCATCCGGCTGAATTTTCAGATTGGCATCCATAAAAATCAAAAAATATACCGCCGCGCCGGGCGGCTCAGGCAATCAGCGTTTGCTGCGCCAGGAGGGCTTCGCGGGCGGCGCGCAAACGCCCGCGGATGCTGCCGTCCAGTATCCGTCCATTGAAATAAAGCACCAGGCCGCCCAGCAAATCCGGTTGGACGGACCAGTCCAATTCCACCTTTTGGCCGAGAATTTCCGCCAGCCGGCGCGCCAGGTTTTGCCGTTCGGGTTCCGGCATGGGCGCGGGGGTTTCCACCAGCACTTGCAGCAGGCCGGCATCGGCGCGCGCCAGGGCGCGCCAGGCTTCCACTATTTCCGGCAGCAAGCGCAGACGTTTGCGCTCGACCAGCAGCTCCGCCAAACGCCCGCCCGGGGAGTTGCGGGCGACTTCCGCCAGTTCCAGCAGGAGTCCCGCGCGCCAGGTGGCCGGCAAGGTCGTGTTGCCGCAGATGATCCGCAGTTCCGGATGCGCGCGGCAAGTGGCCGCCAGCCGCACCAGGATTTGCTCCAGTTCCGCGCGCGCTCCGGGGCCGTCGGCGGTTTCGTAAAGCGCCCGCGCATACCGGCATGCCAGGCTGGATATTACCGGCAGGATCATTTCACCGCCTCCAAATCGCGTAAAAGGTCGTCCACCATCCGGTTTTGCAGGGCGGGGGTCATGGCTCCGCGCATGACTTTTTCCGTCAATTGCGCCGACAGTTCCACGATTTCCCGCCGCATTTCCCGCAACACGCGCGCGCGCTCTATTTCCAGTTGTTCCAATCCGCGCTGCAGGATGGCGTCGCTTTGCCGGCGGGCTTCCGCCAGGATGGCGTCGCGCGCCTGCTGCCCATCGCGGATGGCCTGGCGGATCATTTCCTGGTTTTTAGCGGCGATTTCGGCCAGTTGCCGGTGGTAATCCTTTTTGAGCTGCTCCATAGCCTGGCGCTGTTCCGCCGCCTGCCGCAGGTCGGAGGCGATGCGTTCGGCGCGCTGGCGCATGAACTTCGACGCCGGTTTAAAGACAATCCGGCCCAGCAGCACCAGGGCGATGGCGAAAGTCACCGTCTGGGCGATGATTACATTGACATCAATATTCAGCATAGTCTACTGCGCCGGCGCAAGCTGATCCAACTGGCGCTGCAACTCGGCCTGGCGCACCTGCAATTCCAGCACTTCCACCTGGGCCTTGGCGGCGGACACTTTCTTGATGTCCTGGGTATAAGGGTCGGCGAAGATCAGGATCAGGGCGATGACCAGCACGTAAATGCTCAGGGATTCGATGAAGGCCAGGCCGATGATCAGATTGTTGCCGATCGGCCCGGCGGCTTCCGGCTGGCGCGCTATGCCTTCCATGGCGCTGACCACGGAACGCATCTGGCCGATGGCCGGCACGATGGTGCCGACCACGATCATCAGGGCTGCCAGCAGGATTGAAATTTCGACAATACCCACGTTCATCACATACTCCTCCCGTTTAATGTCCGTTAACCGCTTCACCCACGTAAACCATCGAAAGCCCGGTGAACACCAGCGCCTGGACGAAACTGACCACCACCCCCAGCAGGATGATCAACGGGCGCAGGATCAAGGGCACCGGCAGCAGAATCTTGGCGTAAAGATTGTCGGCAAAGAAAAACAGCGTCAGCAGGTAAACCAAAATGCTCAGGATGATTTCCTTCGACATGATGTTGCCGAACAGCCGCATGGTCAGCGACAGCGGCCGGATGATTTCTTCCATCAGCCGGATGACCAGGAAAAGCGGCGCCAGCCAGTAGGGCGGCCCGCAGAAATGGCGGATATAGCCGCCTACGCCATGCTCGCGGATGCGCACGGCAGAGGCTGCCAGCATGACCGTTATCGCCAGGCCGGCATTGACATTCAAGTTGGCGGTAGGGGACTTGAATCCCGGCAGCAACCCGATCAGGTTGGCGCACAGGATGAACAAAAAAAGCGCGGCAAACAGGGTAATGTAGCGCGGACCGGCGGGTCCGACGATCTGCCGGCTGAGCGTGTTAATGAAGTCCAACGCCAGCTCGAGTAGATTTTGCGTGCCGGCGGGCAGGTTGCGCCAGCGGCGCACGGTGAACCAGCCGGCGGCCAGCAGCGCGCCCAGGATCAGCATGCCGGTCAGCACGTCCGGCGCCAGGTAACCGGCCAACCCAATCCGATGCGCAAAATATTCAACAAAATTCGGTGATTCTATCTCGTCCATGGCGGATGGCGGACAATTTCATGCAGGCGGATTCCGGGGCGTATCGGATGCCGGCGGCGCGGCCGATGCCGGCGCCGGCTTTCCACGTCCGAAAACCGCCATGCTAAGCGTGGCCAGCAGCATGCCCATCAGGCACGCCAGGGCAACTTTTACATTGTAATGGCGTATCAACAGCAATATCAATCCCAGAATCAGGAGGTAGCGGAGGGCATAGCCGCCCAGGAGCAGGATGACCGCCGCCGCGCGGCTGGGCGCGCGGCTAGCGCGCATGGCCGCCAGGCGCAGCAGGCCATAATTGGCCGCGCCCAGCAGTATGCCGGCCAGGAAAATTATGGTGGCGCCGGGCATATTCGTGGTCATTTGTCACCGCGGGTCATGGTTTGCTGGAAAATGTAAAGGAATCCCGCAATAATTCCCAGCGCCAGCAGCGCCATGGTCAGCCAGGGCGCGGTGTCCAACCGCTGGTCCAGCAAGTAGCCGGCCGTCAATCCGGCCATGATGCAGGCCGCGAGCATGAATCCGATGGCGCCGAATTTGCCCAGGGCTCGCCAGGCGGCGGCGCGGCTGTTCAATGTTTTGTCTTCCGTCGGCATAGGTCATTTACGCCGGCTGCCGGGCGGCTTGCTGAATTTGCCGGGCTGGGCAGCGCTTCGGGTCTATACTCGCATGCCCTCCATGTTTTTGCAAGGTCAAACTCGCCGGAGGGGTGCAGACCACGAAGGCGGCGAAGATAAATTCACCGCAAAAGATCCTCTGCCCCTTTGCCCCTGTCCAGCCCGGCCCGCTCACATGATTTCCAGCGCCGTGTCCCAGTTTTTCAAGCGCGCGATGTCATATCCCAGTTCGGCGTATTCCTCTTCCAGCGCCTGGCGGCCGCGGCCGGCGGTGCCGGCGGGCATGCGCATGATCTGCGCCTGCAACTCGCGGCGGCGGCGCTGAACGGCCGCCGTGCGCAGACTCAGGATCAGGTTCCGGACGGATTCGCGGTTGGTGGCGAATTCACTGGTGACCTTCGGCGGCGCCGCCAGCACCCCGGCGGCGAACTGCATCAATGACTCGTCCTCTCCGGCCGTTTGCGACAGCAGGGCGGATAACGGACATTGGCGCGCGGCGGCCTCGCTGCTCAACTCGACAATCCGCCGGCACAGCGGATGCGTGATGCATTCCGGCGGCAGGTATTGCCGGGCCAGGCCGGCCAGCTCCGGCTCCGCGGCCAGGTGTTCCGCCAGCGCCAGTTCGCGCGGCGGAGGCCGGTCGGCGGGCGGGCCGGCGTTATTGTCGGACGCATCCGGCCGGGGAACGGCGGCCGGCGGCATGGAGCGCAAGTCACGCTGGAGCACATCCACCGGCAGCCCCAGGGCGCCGGCGGCCTCCTGCAGCAGCAGGGATTGCTGCACGGCGCTCGGGCTTTTTTGGATCAGGGACAGTGCCGCGCGGCCGATCCGCAGCCGGCCGGCTTCGGTGTCCGCATCGGCGGCGCGGCGCAGGGTGTTGATTTGAAAGGTCATCAACGGACTGGCTTGCTCCAGCAGGTTCCGGAATGCCGCCGGACCGTCCGGCCGGCGGAGGATGGTGTCGGGATCGTCGCCCTGGGGCAGCGTTGCGATGCGCACGGCCAGGCCGAATTGCAGGAACACTTCGGCCGCGCGCAAGGCGGCGTTTTGTCCCGCGCGGTCGGCGTCGAACACCAGCAGCACATTGTCGGCATAGCGGCGCAGAATCCGGGCGTGGTCTTCGGTGAACGCCGTGCCCTGGGCGGCAACGGCGTTGTTGAACCCGGCCAAATGGCATTGGATCACATCAATCTGGCCCTCGCAGATCATGACCCGGCCCGCATCGGCGATGGCGCGGCGCGCGCGGTCCAGTCCGTAAAGCACGCGCCCCTTGTGAAAGATGGGTGTTTCGGGAGTATTGACGTACTTGGCGCCCTGATCCTCGCCGGACATACTCCTGGCGCTGAATCCGATAATGCGGCCCTGCTCGTCGCGGATGGGAAATATCAGCCGGTTGCGGAACCGGTCGTACCAATGGGGGCCATGGTTACGGCCGCGGTCGGCGGCCTGCACGATCAAGCCGGCCTGTTCCAGCAGGGCGGGCTTGTGCTTGCTTTGCGCCCAGGTTAAAAAAGCATCCCACTTGTCCGGCGCATACCCGATCAAGAAATCCTCAATCGCGCGTTCCGGCAGCGCGCGGCTTTCCAGGTAGCGCCGCGCGGCGGCGCCGGCGGCGCCCTGGAGGCATTGCCGATAAAACCGGGCGGCCGCCTGGTTGATCTCAAACAGCGTTTCGCGCGCCGAGGCCGCCCCGGGGGGTGCGCCGTGGAGCCGGTCCAGCGAAACGCCGGCGCGGCGCGCCAGGAGTTGCACCGCGGAAATAAAATCCAGCTTTTCGTATTCCATGACGAACCGGAATACATCGCCGCCCTTGCCGCAGCCGAAACAGTGGAAAATCTGGCGCTGCGGATTGACCACGAAAGACGGAGTTTTCTCCTTATGGAATGGGCAAAGGGCTTTCAGGGTATTTCCCTGGCGCTGCAAGGGAATGAAGGATTCGACCACCGCCGCGATATCGCTGCGGGATCGAATTTCTTCCAGGGTTTCCGGCGGTATCATTGGCGACATGTTGACAGTGACGCGGGCTTGCGCCCGCCATCCCATTACAATTGCATTTTACCACCCGCTGCGCCGGGGTGCGCGGAGCAGGAGGAGTTCGGCCGAAAACCGCGCAAACCTGACGCCGGCGCGGCAGATCAATTCTCCCGAGGCTGCCCGTCAATGTCAGGCGGCGGGGCGCTGGAACGCGGCGTGTTTCCCGCGGGCTGCTCAGGTTTAAAATCAATTTTGACGGCGCGCACGATCCGGATGGCCGGCGGCGCCAGCCGGGCGGTCAGGCGTCCGGCGCAGGATTTGTCGCGCAGGGTTTCCCGCAGCAGGTCTGACGGCCAGAGCGCGCCGGCGAACAGCAGCATGATCACGACCAGCCCCCCCCGTAACAGCCCCATGGCGGCGCCGCCGATCCGGTCAATCAGGATGTTGAAATGCACCTCCATCAGCACGGCCAGGATCAAGTGCAGCAACGCGCAGGTGATGCCCAGCATGGAAACAATCAAGCCGAAGGCGATGGCCTGCGCCATTTCGGGGCTGGCGGACAACCTGGTATGCGCGGCCAGTTGGCCGCCGAAATCCGTGTAATAACGCCACGCGGCGCCCAGCACCAGCGCCGTGCACAGCAGGCGGAACAGTTCGCCGGCCATCTTGCGGCGGAGTCCCATGATGATTTCCCAGGCGATCAGGCCCAGCGCAATCCAATCCACCGCGTTGTATGAAAAATCGGCCATGGCGGGTCTGGTTGCTTGATGAACTGAACGTCAAATAGTGTCGGCCTGGCGGAGCAATTCCAGGCGCTGGCGCGCATATCGGGCGCGCACATCCACCGGGAACCGTTTCAGGAACATTTCATAATGCCGCGCGGATTGCTCGGCCATCTTCAAGCTACGGTCGTATAGCTGGGTCAGCGACCAGAGGGCATTGGGATCGTCCGGGCGCAGGTTTACGGCGATTTTGAGGGAGACCAGGGCGGCGTCGTATTCCGCCTGTTCCATGGCCACGCGCGCCAGAGCCAGGTGGGCCGCGAACCATTGGTCATCGAGCGCGACGGCTTTTTTGAAATGCAGCAGGGCATCTTCCGGGCGTTTTTTTTCCAGGTAATACATGCCGACATTGTAATGCGCCCTGGAATTTTCACTGCAGGCCAGGGTTGCCGCACGCAACATAGCGCGCAGCGTTTTTTCGTCGCCGGCGCGTTCCGCCGCCCGGGCCGCCAGCAGGTAATTGTTGACTGCCGCCTCCGGCCGGCCCTGGTTCTCCAGGAGTTCCGCGATGCGGGCCAGGGCTTCCGGGGAAGGCGGAACGATTTCCACGGGCTTCGGCGGGGGGGCGTCTTCCGGCGCCGGGGAACTGAACATGGCCGCGGCGTTAAGCTGGCGGTTTAACTCATCCATCGCGTGGGCTGCAAGTTCCAGGTGCGTGCGGCTGGCGCCGCTCAGGCGGGTATATTCATGGAAGAGCGAACGCGCCTGGATCAGGTTTTCCTGCCGGCGCCGCACCAAGGCCAGGTTGTAAACGGCGGGCGGGTAGGCCGGATCTTTTTCCAGGCATTGCTGCAGAAACATGGAAGCCTGATCCAGATTGTCGGCCTGCAATTCCACCAGGCCCAGCGCCGCCAGGATGCGGGGCAGGTGGGGTTGGCGCCGGTTGGCTTCCATCAGGTATCCGCGCGCTTGCGCCAGGTCGCCCTGTCGGCGGCGGATATCGCTCAGGTATTCCAGCGCCATGGTGTCGTCCGGCGCAAGATCCGACGCCTTCAAAAACCATTCCTCCGCGGTGGCGGCGCGGTCCAGTTCCAGGTTGATCACGCCCAGGTTATACGCCGGCTCCGGCATGGCGGGGGCGAGGTTATGGGCCGTGCCCAGGGCGACCATGGCGTCGTCGGGCCGGCCGGCGCGCGCCAGGGCGATTCCCAGGTGGTTCTGCAAAAAAGCAGCCCGGCCCGGATCGTTGGCCACGCGCACCGCCCGCTCCAGGTTTTCCGCGGCGCTCGGCCAATCGCCGTGTTCCAGCGCCTTCAAGCCGTTGTATGAGGCCAACTTATCGTTGCTGCCGGCGCACCCCGTCAGAACCAGCGCCAGACAGATTGCCGCGGCAGCGCTGCTTCCGGTCGGTTTCGCGCAAATACTTGCCATGTCCAGGCACTCCATGGTTGTATTAATCAAAACTCGCGTTATAATAGCGCAAACGATGTCATTGGCGCAACAAATTTAACAGGGTAGGGTGCAATTCGTTCCGGGCCAACTCTCCGGGATTTCGATATTCTCCAGGCAGAGAGCGCCGGTTTATTTTTGCGGGGCGTAGCGCAGTCTGGTAGCGCGACAGCTTTGGGAGCTGTAAGTCGTGGGTTCAAATCCCACCGCCCCGACCATGCTTCGCTCGGAGCCCTGCGACGAGCGCAGCATGCCCTGCGTAACCTTGGCGAAGCAGGGCTCCGAGCTACGCATGGCAAGCCGGCCGCTGGACGTACCCATGCACTACGTGTATCTGATTCGAAGCGAATCCGAGCCGCTGCAGCGGTACATCGGCCTGACCGATGACGTGCAGACCCGGCTGGCCAGCCACAACTCTGGCGCAAATCCGCACACCGCCAAATATCGCTCCTGGCTCATCAAGAAAGCCATCGCTTTGGCCAATTGTGAGAAAGCCCTTGCCTTCGATCGCTATTTGAATTCGCCATCTGGCCGGGCATAATAATATGTGGCTTTTTGCATAATCTTGATTTCCCTGCTGACAAGCCAGTCAGGGTGGCTTTCAAGATTTGCTCTGTCGTCAACTATTGCCGTCGTGTAATTGCTTGATGATAAATATAACATCTGTTATATTAACATAGTCTTAAAGTCAAGGATTGTTTTGGAAGACTATTGTGAAGATGACAGAACGCTATGTGATAGGGCCGAAGCCGGGCGATGACTACGCCGAGCGCATCAAGCGCCTGCGCGTGGATATTGGTCTGACCCAGCAGGCCCTCGCGGACCGCTTGGGCGTGTCGTTCGCCACCGTCAACCGGTGGGAGAACAAGCAGACCAAGCCGTCCCGGCTCTACTGGAACCAGCTTCAGCAGCTCGAGATGCGCGTGGCCGAGGAGTCGGCCCCCTACGGCAAGCCGCAACCGACTCCGCCCGCGATTCTGGACTTCACCGCCCAGCCGGACATCGTGAAGGTCCTGGCCGAAGGCGAACGCCTGTCCTTCGGCCACCTGATGAATCCGGCCTTCGCCACCGAGATCTCCAGCATCGATCCCCTGCCGCACCAGCGCATCGCCGTCTACGACCACATGCTCAAGCAGCCTCGGCTGCGATTTCTGCTGGCCGACGACGCGGGCGCGGGCAAGACGATCATGTCCGGCCTCTATATCCGGGAAATGCTGTCGCGCAGATTACTGCGCCGGATTCTGATCGTTCCTCCCGCCGGTCTTGTGGGCAACTGGCGGCGCGAGTTGCTGACGCTGTTCAACCTGCCGTTCCGCATTGTCACGGGTCCGGATGCGAGGGCGGACAACCCATTTCAGGGCGATGCAGGCGACCGCGTGATCGTCAGCGTAGACACGATGGCCAGCCCACGCGTATTCGCCCGTCTCCGCGAGCCGACCGTGGTGCCCTATGACCTGGTCATCTTCGACGAGGCGCACAAACTGGCGGCCGACCGGGGCAACGACCTCCGCATCCGCAAGACCGACCGATACTGCCTGGCCGAGGCCATCGCGGGCGTCCAGTCCAACAACGACCATTGGCGGCTGGGCTGGAGCGCCCACCACCTGCTTCTTCTGACCGCCACGCCGCACATGGGCAAGAGCTATCCATACTACGCCCTCTGGCGGCTTCTCGAACCCGAGATGCTCGCAACGCCCGATGCCTTCGATGAGTTTCCTCGCGACCAGCGGCAATCGCACTTCATCCGCCGTACGAAGGAGGAGATGGTCTACCTGGACGGTCGCCCCCTATACCCGAAGCGGATGTCCGACACGCTCGGATACGAGCTCAGCCAGGGCCCCAACTTCGCTGAAGCTACGTCGGGCAAGGAGATCAGCGAACAGAAGCTATACGACGAGACCACTGACTATCTGCGCTTCGTCTACAACAAGGCCAAGCTGCTGAACCGTGAGGCAGCGCGCCTTGCCATGAGCGTGTTCCAGCGCCGTCTGGCCAGCTCAACCTACGCGCTCCTCCGGTCGTTCGAGCGCCGGATGGAGAAGCTGAACGCCCTGATCAACGACATCCAGGACGGCAAGATCACGACCGAGCAGATGCTGACCCTCCAGGCCCGACTGCACGAGGACGATCTGCTCGACACCACGGGCGCGGACGACGAGGGCGACGAGGAACACGGCGAAGCCCACGAGACCGCCGAAGATCGCCTCCTGCAAGGTGTTGTCGCGGCGTCCCTCACCGATCTGCTGGCCGAGAAGGAGCAGGTCAAGGAACTGCTCGATCTGGCCCGCAAGGTCCACGACGGCGGGCACGAGTCGAAGTTCGACAAACTGCGGGAGGTCCTGACCGACTCCCGGTTCAGTGGCGAGAAGTTCATCGTCTTCACCGAGCATCGGGACACGCTGGAGTTCCTCGTGCGGCGGCTTGGCGGTATGGGCTACACCGGCCAGATCGCGCAGATTCACGGCGGCATGCAGTACCTCCAACGCGAAGAGGAGGTCGAACGTTTCCGTAAGCCGCTCGACGAAAGTGGCGCGCGGTTCCTTATCTGCACGGATGCCGCTGGTGAAGGCATCAACCTCCAGTTCTGCTGGATCATGATCAACTATGACGTGCCCTGGAATCCGGCCCGCCTGGAACAGCGCATGGGCCGCATCCACCGCTACGGCCAGAAGCACGACCCGGTCGTCATCATGAACCTGGTCGCGCCTTCGACCCGTGAGGGCAAGGTGCTGAAGGTGCTCCTCGACAAACTGGAGAAGATTCGCAAGGAACTCCAGTCCGATAAGGTCTTCGACTGCATCGGGCGCATGTTCGAGGGTGTGTCCATCAAGCGGTACATGGAGCTTGCGGTCACGGAAGACGCCGATGAGGTGGCGCTGCAACTGGACGGCCGCCTGACCAAGGAACAGATCGCGGCCGTGGCCAAGCGCGAGGAGTCCCTCTACGGAACCGGCGGCGACGTGGCTAAGGAACTCCCGCGCCTTCGCGTCAGCATGGAGCAGGAAGTCTATTTCCGCCTGCTCCCCGGCTACATCCGCCAGTACGTTCAGCAAGCCGCCCCGCTCATGGACATCGAGATCGAGGGCGACATGGATGGCGTGTTCTCGCTCCGGTCCCTCCGGTTCGGCGCGATGGACCCGCTCCTCCCTGTCCTCGAACTCTACCCGGAGAAGTGCAGGGAGAACTTTTCGGTCGCGCGCCCGTCGGACCGCAAGGACGTCATCTGGCTCCATCCCGGCGAACCGGTGTTCGAGCGGTTCCGTGCCCTGGCAACGGAACGGCTGGCCGACATCGGCAAACGCGGCGCGGTCTTCATCGATCCGTCGGCCACGAAGCCCTACCTTTTCCACATGGCGCTTCTCTCCGTGGTTCGCCGGGCCGACACCGAACTGCCCGATCTCGCGCAGGAAGAGGTGCTCGACTGCCGCCTCGTCGGGATCTGCCAGCAAGAGGGCTCCGAGATCTGCGTGTGCCCGGTCGAGCACCTCCTGCTTCTGAAGGGCGGACACGGACTCCCCGCGTCGGCCCAGCGTCTGGCCGTGGCAGCCTCGGAACAGAAGGAACTCGCCCGCGCCTATCTGGCCGAACGGATCGCCCGTGGCATGGCCATCGACCGCAAAAAAAACCTTGCCGACAGTGTCCCGGATCGCGAAGGATTCATCCGCCGGGGATTCGACTATCAGGAGACCGAACTGGCCGCAGCCCGCGCCAAGCACTCCGACAAGGCCCGCAGCGGCAACCGCAAGGCGATGGAGGCGTTGGACGAGGTCAAGCGCCAGCAACGCGAGCTTGCCACCCGCCGCCAGAACGCCATCGCCGTTCTGCACCGTGAACCCGACCTGATCGCTCCGGGCGAGGTCACCTTTGTGGCCCATGCGCTCGTGGTGCCGTCTTCCGATCCGGCGGATATCGAGCAGCACGACACGAACGTCGAGATGGTCGCCATGCAGTTGGCGCAGGTGTTCGAGGAAGCTGCCGGGGCCAAGGTCCTGGACGTCCACACGCCCGATCTCGCCCGCCGCGCCGGGCTGCCAGACAATCCGGGATTCGATCTGCTTTCCATCCGCTCCTCCTCCGCCAAGGCTACGGAGGACAAGCCCGAGAAAGATATTCGATGTATCGAGGTGAAGGGACGGGCCATGACCGGCGACATCGAGGTGTCCGCCAATGAATGGGCCAAGGCGTGCAACATGCGCCAGGACTACTGGCTCTATGCCGTCTACAACTGCGCCACGTCCAACCCACGGCTCGCCCGCGTCCAGGACCCGTTCGGGAACCTGCTCGCAAAGGCCAAGGGCAGCGTTCTGGTGAGCCACTCGCAAGTCGCTGAAGCGGAGGTGGGAACATGAATATCCTGTCTGTTGAAAATTGGTTGTTGACAATTATCAATTCGTTTGCTTCTATGTCAGTTGGAAACACCCCCGTTAGCTTCGGCGAAGGGGCGCGGAGCCGGTCCGAAAGGATCGGCTCTTGCTTTTTCCAGGGGGTATCCGCATGAAGACCATCGTTTATGTGGATGCCTTCAACCTATACTACGGGGCTGTCAAGGATTCCCCTTACAAGTGGCTGGACATTAGCGCCCTCTGCCGCGCCTTATTGCGCCCGGAGAACGCCATTGTCGGGATCAAATACTTTACGGCGCGGGTCCAGCCCAGACCTGGCGATCCTGATCAGCCGACCCGTCAGCAGGTCTATCTACGCGCGCTTCGTACCCTGCCCGGCCTACAGATAATCTATGGCCACTATTTATCCCACGTTGTGTGGATGCCGCTTGCATATCCGGTGGTAGGACACAAACCGTTTGTTCAGGTCGTTAAAACCGAAGAAAAAGGCTCCGATGTCAACTTGGCGTCTCACATGCTTTTGGACGCTGCCGACAGTGCATTTGATTGTGCTGTGATTATCAGTGGCGATTCCGATCTTAAAACGCCGGTTCAGATGGTGCAGTCTCGTTTTCATAAAAAAGTTGGGGCTCTGCCCGAAGGCAAAACCCCATCGTCTTTATGCCGCCAGCAGAGCGGCTTTTGTGATTGGCCCG
>JAXGSX010000082.1:0-12780 GCA_040775225.1 Kiritimatiellia bacterium
GCTGCTTGCCGTCCTTCGCCGCCTTGACCCGCTGCAGGAGCGCGTCGCCGCGCTCCAGGAATTCCCGCGTCAGGTCGCCGGCCACATCGCGCAGCTTGCGCAGCCGGGCGTGGTTCAGGATCGAAACATCCTGCACGGCGCGGTAAAACAGGTCCTGGTCCATTTCATCCGGACGCAGGATGCCGCGTCCTTCCGGCTCTTCCTCGGTGGCATGCAGCACGACGCGCTTGTCCGCCGTCACGAGTTTGAACCGTTCGCGTCCGTCCATGTAATAAGCGGCCGGCGCGCCGGCGGCCGGCTCGACGAACTTGGTGGTCAGGGGGGACTGGACGCCGGTCAGGCCGAAATTGCGCGGGGAAGCGTTCCCGCGCGCCGTTAAAGCCATCATGTAAGCGATGGAGATGGGCGCGTTGGCGACCAGCGAGGAATCATACATGGCGTACACGGGGAATTCCTCGCATTCGAACAGGGCGAGCGTCAGATTCGCATTCAAGCGGTTGGAATCCACCTTGTTCTGCGCCGCGCCGGCGTTGATCGCATGATCCACGGCGATGAAATCTTTGTCGAAATGGAAAGCGGCGCTGGTTTTCTGGCTCAGCAGCGGATCGGCGACCAGCCCGTACACCACGGCGCTGGCGCGCAAGTCGGTCATGACAATATCGGCGTTGACGATGTCGCCGTAGACAATCTGTCCCTGGTGAAACCCGGCGTAGGTGGACCAGAGCGAATAAAAGTTGCGCACAATCACGGCGCTATCGGGCACGGGAATTTCGGGGAACACGCTGGCCGACAGTTCGTCATACTTGCAGGTCTTGATCTGGATGGAATTGGCCGGCACGCGCGAAACCTGCGGCAGCCCCAGTTGCGAACTGGAGGTGATGTAAGGATCGTTCAACAATTCGCGCCAGAAACCCGGCAGAAAAACCATGCCTTCCGCGAACCGCCGCCCGTCCAGATTTTCCAGCGTATCGGACGGCAGAAACGCGCGCCCATGCCCGGAAAAGACATTGGCAAATTTAAACGCCGGGGTGCGGGCGGTAATCTGCAGGATGACCTCGCCCGGGGAGGTGTAGGTCGGCATGTATTCCAACTCGATATAATGCGCTTCCGACAATCCGCCGCGCATGCTCAAAGTGTCTAACACCAGCCCCGGCTTGCCGCCGGCGCCGGCGCCCAACCGGCTGCTGATTTCCGCCGTGTTGATGCCCCACTGCGACGCCCAGCGCTTGCCGCCGGAATAATCGCCCACGGCAAAGCCAAATTCATCGGTGACCCAGTCGGCGGCAAGATTGACCACAAAAACAACCCTCCGGCCGCGGATGGCGTCCCGGACCGCGCCGTTGGCGATGTCGTTTTCCAGGTCCCGGCTGTTCAGCTCCGCGCATTGCCGGTTGAACGCCAGGGTTTCGGCGACATACTGGCGGAAGATGCCAAATTCCTCCGGAGTCAGATCCCCGAGCGTGGTCTGCATGCCGACTTTGTTGAAAAGGGTCAGGATGTTGACGTATTTTTCCTTCTCGATCAATAATTCCGCGCGGCGGACTTGCTGTTCCGCCGGGGACAATTTGCCGAAAGGGAGCCGGCCCATTTCGTTCTTGATGCGGTTAACGTCGCGCTTCGCCAGGCGCACCAGCGCGTTCTTGACGGTGATATTGCGTCCGGTGGTGTCGTCCACCAGCGAGCGCCAGCGAATCAGGGTGGCTTGATCTTCCGGGCGGAACTGCGCCAGGTCCAAGCCGCTGTAGTGCTTCAGCAGCGCCTGGTTGATCCGCAGATCGGCATTGATCGTATCGCGCAAATCTTCGACGTCGGCCCGGTCCGCCAGCAGGTGCCACCCCAGCAGGCGTTCGCCCTTGTAATTCTGGGTGTGCGCGTTGACCGCCACCAGCAGCACCGACCGCGCGGGCTGCGCGGCCTTGAACAGGTCCAGCATCCGCAGCAGCAGCAGCAGATTGCCCGCCGATTGCGCGCCCGCCGCCAGTTCCGGCGCCACGCAATTGGCGTCCAGCGGCGCGGCGAACACGCCCACTTCGCCGGAAAGCACCGGATCGCCGCCCGGAACCAGCACCCATAAATTCCTCAAATAACGGTTTTCCCAGCGGGAAGGTTCGGCCCGCACGCGCGCCGCGGCGTTCTTTTCCGCGGCTTCCCGCAGCACGCCCGCCGCCTCGCCCCGGGCCAGGAAACGCGGCACCGAAGTTTCCGTGCCGTAGACCTTGTTCAAGGCTTCATAGCGCCGGTATTCCTGGGGTTCCAGGAAAACAAAGCCCTTTAATCCGAAACGCAACCAATTGATCCAGGCGCTGCCGCAGTCAAACTCCATCACGGCGATGGCGCCCTGCAAATCCACTCCCGCCAGCCGCTCGAGGTCGGCCACCCCGCCCTGCCCCAGATAAACCAGGGGGGCCGTGAAATCGCGCTCGGTGAAATTGCCCGGGCGGAAAAGTGCGGGATGCATCGGCGCAACCGGCTGCGGCCCGGCGCCGGCCACTTCCAGCGAGGTGGCGCCGGGCAGGAAGACCGGCGCGGCAAAACGCATTTCGCCGTGAGGCAGGCCGGCCGCGGCAAATTTATCCGCCACGCGCTCCTCCAGCGCCAGGTTGCCGGGCGCGCCCGGATGGCGCATTTCCGCTCCCTCCAGCAAGCCGGCCAATTCCGCCCGGAAACGCTGCTCGGCTTCCGGCGACGCCCAGCGCGCCGCCGTGTCCGCCGCCGCGGCGGCGGCCAGGGCCCAGGCGGCCGCCGCCGGCAAACCCCGTTTGATGATATGCAAAAAAACCGCGTTCATTATTTGATCAAGATTGAAAGCACGCCGCGCTTTACCAAGGATTTTAAAAATTCCACCGTGCTCAAGGTCGCTTCCCGGCGATTCAAGCGATAATGCCCGGCAAACTCCTCGATGATCTCCAGCGTGGTGCGCCGTTGATCCACCAGCTTAAAAACGTAACTGCCCAATTCATCCAACCGGATCGAACGCTCGGTCACCGCCGTGCGCCCGCGGCCAAACCATCCCCGGCGCCGGCGGGTATGCCGCACATTCAACACCACCCGCCCGCTGCCCGGTTCTTCGACAAAACTAACGCCCTCGTTCAGCACCGGCACGCCGGCCAGCGATTGTCGGCGATCCACCGCCGGCGCATCTTTCCTGGAACTGAACCCGAAAATATCCAACCCCTCAAAACTCAAACATGAAATTTCAAACCTGAAATCATATCTGGCTGCCGTCTATATTGCCGACCTTGATCTGCAAATTCCGACGCTCCTCCAGCCGGTCCACCCGTCCGTCGCGGATCCAAAGAATCCGGTCCGACACGTCCAGCATCTTCATATCATGCGTGGCGGAAATCACGGTGATGTTTTCCGTGGTTTTCAGATGCACCAGCAGGTCAATCATTTCCTTGCCCGTGTTCACATCCAGGTTGGCCGTCGGCTCATCCGCCAGGATGATCACCGGATCGTTGGCGATCGCCCGCGCCACAGCCACGCGCTGCTGCTGCCCGCCGGAAAGTTCATAGGGACGGTGGAAAATACGCTCGCCCAGGCCGACCTTGCGCAGAATTTCCACGCCCTTGTCGCGCGCGTCATCGGCGGTCATGCCCGCGAAAATCATCGGCAGGGTGACATTTTCCAGGGCGGTTAAAACGGGCAGGATGTTGTAGGACTGGAAAATATAGCCGATCTTATGGCAGCGCATCCAGGCCAGTTCGAACGAATCCAGTTGCGCCACGTCAATCTCGTCAATGAACACCATGCCATCGGTCGGCGAATCAATGCCGCCGATCATGTTGAACAGGGTGGATTTGCCGGAGCCGGACGGCCCCATGATGGAAAGGTATTCCCCGCGGTAGACATCCAGGGTTATGCCGTCCAAGGCCTTGGTGACCGTTTCGCCGGAACCGTAATAGCGCTTGACATCCATTGCCCGGATAACCAGGTCGCGCGCGGCGGAAGCCGCGCTGGTTTTTTGGATTTCATCGGACCTGGCTGCTTCCGGCATTACAACCTCAAAACACGCCCCGGCAAGGGAATTCATCATCCAAAACGCATGGGCAAGAAAGCTACCTGAATTCGGGATGCAGCGCAAGTATTTTTTTTATTTTTACCGTTCCGGCGCGGCGGGATGAATAATCTTTACAGCGGCGGCCCCGGTTGGCATAATCGCGCTGAATTTCAACCATAATCCCGCGGGAGCATACAGCCATGATGATCGGCAAACATGTCCGACTGGAACGCATAATCAACCGGCAAACCGGAAAAACCGTGATTGTCCCCATGGATCACGGCGTCACCGTCGGGCCGATTCCGGGGCTGATTGACATGAAATCAGCCGTGAACCAGGTGGTGGAAGGCGGCGCCAACGCCATTATCGAACACAAGGGCATGGTGCGCGCCGGCCACCGGCAGTCCGGCAAGGACATCGGCCTGATGATCCACATGTCCGCCAGCACCAGCCTTTCGCCCAATCCCACCGGCAAAGTGCTGGTCTGCACGGTCGAGGAAGCCATCCAGATGGGCGCCGACGGGGTCTCGATCCAGGTCAACCTGGGCGCGCCTTCGGACGATGAAATGCTGGAACATTTCGGCGCGGTCTCGCGCCGCTGCACGAAATGGGGGATGCCGCTGCTGGTGATGCTCTACACCCGGGGCGAAAAAATCCGCAACGAGTACGACACCGCCTGCGTCAAACACGCCGCGCGCGTGGGCGCGGAAATCGGCGCGGATATCGTCAAGGTCAATTATACCGGCTCGCCCCAGTCCTTCGCGGAAGTCACCGCGGGCTGCCCCGTGCCGGTGGTGATCGCCGGCGGCGAGAAGATGGAGTCGGACGAGGATATTTTACGCATGGTGGAAGGCGCCATGCAGGCCGGCGCCGCGGGCGTTTCGATCGGCCGCAACGTTTTCCAGCATGCCCATCCGACGCGCATGGTCGCCGCCATCAGCCGTGTCGTCCATGAAAACATCACGGCGCGCGAAGCGGCGGCCTTCCTGAGGAGCGCGACATGAAGCAAGTCTGGGTACGCATCATGCCCTGGGATCAGGAACTGGCCATCGCCGCCCTGGAGGCTGGGGCCGATGCCCTCGTCCTGAGTCCCGGCGACGGCGCCCGCGCCCGCGCGCTGGGGCGCATTCCGGTTGTGGCGGAAGACGGCGACCTCGTCCCGGGCCGCGATGTGCTCGAGTTGGACATAGATTCCAAGGCCGGGGAAGAGCGCGCCGCGCGCGCGCCGCGCGAAATGATGCTCCTGCTGCGGATGCGCGACTGGACCATTATCCCCCTGGAAAACCTGCTGGCGCAGCGCAGCCGCCTGCTGGTGGAAGTGCGTAACGCCGATGAGGCCCGCACGATGCTGGGCGTTCTGGAAAAAGGCGTGGATGGCGTGGTCATTGCCGGCGCCGACCCGGCGGCCGTGCGCCGGATCGTCGCGCTGGTCCACGATTGCGCTCCGCCGGTGGCATTGCATAAGGCGGTCGTCACCCGGATTCAACCCAGCGGCATGGGCGACCGCGTCTGCATTGACACCTGCTCCCGGATGCGCCGGGGCGAAGGCATGCTGATCGGCAATACGAGCAGCGCCTTTTTCCTGGTGCACGCCGAGACCCTGGAAAATCCCTACGTCGCCGCCCGGCCCTTCCGGGTCAATGCCGGCCCGGTGCATGCCTACCTGCTGCGCCCGGAAAATCGCACCGCCTACCTCTCCGACCTGCGCACCGGCGACGCCGTGCTGATTGTCACCGCCCGGGGCGAAGGGCGTCTGGCGCACATCGGTCGCTGCAAGGTGGAGGCCCGCCCCATGCTGCTGGTTTTCGCGGAAATTGACGGCCAGGAAATTTCCGTCTACCTGCAGAACGCCGAAACCATCAATCTCACCCGGCCCGACGGCGAGCCGGTGTCCGTCGCCAAGCTGCAGGCGGGGGACGAAGTCCTGGTGCATCTGGAAAGCGGCGGCCGCCATTTCGGCATGCCGATCCAGGAAACCCTCGCGGAAAAATAGCCCTGCCGGGCGGCGGCGCTATTGTCCAATAACGCGCCGGATTTCACCGGGAGCCGTAAGCCCGGCCAGCGCCTTGGCGCAGCCGTCGGCCGCCAGGGTCCGCATGCCGCCGCGTCGCGCCGCGCCGCGCAACCCGGCGGTATCGCACTTGCCGGCTCGCACCAGTTCCGTCAACTCCGCGTTCATCACCAGCAGCTCAAACAGCCCTACCCGGCCGCGGAACCCTTCCAGGCAGGCCGCGCAGCCCGGGCCGGCGCGCCAGATTTGGCCCCCGGCGGGCGGGGCCGCGCCCGCCGCGGCAGCCCATGCCAGTTCCGCCGGAGTCAATTCACCCGGCTGGCGGCAACCGGGACACAAGCGCCGCGCCAGCCGTTGGGCCAGGACCGCGCGCAATGCCGCCGCCAGCAGGTAAGGCTCCAGCCCGATATCCAACAGGCGCAGCACGGCGCCGGCCGCGTCGTTGGTGTGCAGGGTGCTGAAAACCATATGTCCGGTGAGCGATGCGCGCACGGCGATTTCCGCCGTCTCGCGGTCGCGGATTTCTCCGACCAGGATTGTGTCGGGATCCTGGCGCAGGATATGCCGCAGGCCGCCGGCAAAGTCCAGGCCGATCTTGGGCTTCACCTGAATCTGGCCGATATCCGCCAATTGATATTCCACCGGATCCTCAATGGTCAGTATGTTCGTGTGCGCCTTGTCCAGCCGCTGCAAAGCGGCATACAGCGTGGTAGTTTTGCCGCTGCCGGTAGGCCCGCAAACCGCGATCATCCCGCCGGTCTCGCCCAGCAGCGCCTCAAAACCGGCCAGGGTTTCCGGGGCCATGCCCAACCCGGACAAGGGGCGCAACGCTTCCGCGCGGTTCAACAGGCGCAGCACCACCCGCTCGCCTTCCGCCACCGGGATGGTGGAAACCCGGATATCCAACTCGCGCTCCCCCACCCGGACGCGCGCCGCGCCATCCTGCGGCAGGCGCTTTTCGGCGATGTCCATGTGCGCCATGACCTTCAGGCGCGACACCAGGGCTGCCTCCAGGCGCTTGGGCGGCGACGCCTGGTCGTACAAAACGCCGTCCACCCGGTAGCGCACGCGCAAACGCTGCTCGTAAGGCTCCAGGTGCACATCCGAAGCGCCCGCCTTCACCGCGCCCAACAGGATCAAATTCACCAACTGGCTCACCGGGGCATTTTCGGCGGTCTGCAGCAGATCGTCGGCGCGCGACATTTCCGGGCGCGCATCCGCACCGGCCGGCGGCGCCAGGTCGGCCAGGAACTCCGCGGGATTGGAGGAGCCGCAGTAATAACATTTTTCAATCGCCGCCAGGATGGCCGGACGCGTGGCCAGCACGGGCGTCAACTCGGCATTGAACATCAAGGACAGGTGCTTGGGGACTTCCAGATCCAGCGGATCGGCGACCAGCACGCTCAATTGATCCCGGTAACGCACCGGCAGGGCGGCATGGGCGCGCGCCCAATCCAACGGCAAATCCGCCACCAGCGCCGGGTCCAGCAGGTCATCCGGAATCTCCGGCAGCGCCGCCAGGCGGAACCTGGCCGCCATTTCCTGCAACGCCGCGGGTGAATCAGATTCAGGCATTATACGACACCAGTTACTCAGGCTTGATCCGCGCGGGCCGCCGTCTCGCCAAAAAATGCCAGGCCGCCGCCAAACAGGCCAGGATCGCCAGAACCTGCAGGGCCAGGCTCCACCAGCCGGGCGCATAACGCAGCACCACTTCGTGCAAGCCCGGCGCGACCAGCACGCCCTGGAAAAGATAATCCACCCGTCGCACCGGCGCCGCGGCGTCATCCACCCAGGCGCGCCAGGCCGGATCGTATTTCTCCGCCACGCGCAAGATGCAGGCGGTGGGAGCGGAAACGCTCAGGCGGATGTAACCGGGCCGGTAGGCCACGCGCTGCACCAGCCCGGTCATCCCCGCGCCGGAAGGCGCCGGCAACCCGGCGGCATGCTCCGGCGCCAGCAGGGCTTCCTGAAACAACGGGTGGTCGTCGGACGCCAGCAGGTTCAGCGTTTCCGCATCTTCCGCGGCGCGCCAGCCGGTAATCAGCGTATACCGCGGCGCGGGCGCCTTCAGGCGCAGTACGGCATGCTGGCCGGGATGCTCCTGGGTGGCGGACGCCACCGATACGCCCATGCCATCCGGGCCGGGCGCCACATTATAGGCGTACACCAGGTCAAACGCTTCGCGCAAGGCGGGATCATTGCGAATTTCCCCCCAAAAAGGGGCCGGCCCCAGGACATACCCCACCGCCATCAACTGCCAGAAACGCACAGGACGGCGCCCCACAGCTTCCAAAAAACGCTTATAGTCATTGGGCATGCGCGGCATCTGCGTCACATTCACCGCGCGGATATCATGGTAGGGAAACAGATACGTCAGCCAGAAATTGTAAAATCCTTCCTGCGTTGCCAGGGCCACGCGGCGGTCCGGCTGGTCCGCCCGCAGGAGGCGCACGACGTCGTTTTCCGCCAGGGCCGCCAGCGGCATGGTCTTGATGTAATGGCGCGAAAGCCAGAGCGCGTCGGCGGCCACAATCGCCGTCAGGCACCAGGCGGCCACCGCGCCCGTCCGGCGGCCGGCTTGACCGCGGCGCGGGATTGCCAGCGCCAGGAACACCGCGGCCGCGGCTGTCATCCCGGCCGCGTGCCAAAGCGCGATAATTTTGTTGCGCACAATCACCGCGCTTAATCCGCCGGGCCATTGCAGGGCCAGCCGGTTGGTTTCAACCGCGCTTTCGGCCGATAAGTACATGGCCCACAACGCCAGGCCGACGGCTGCCGCGCCCAGTCCCCAACAAAACCAACGCGCCCACCCCGGGATGGATGCCGCGCCGGCGGGCGCCATTGCGGCCGGCGGCGGTTTTTTATTGATTTTGGCATGCATAAAAAAGCCTCTTTTAAAAGTGTTCCGTGGTCGGTGTTCGGTACGCTGCTCTCCGCCCTGAGCCTATGTGCCTTTGCCCCTTTGTTCCTTTGGCCGCAGCGGTCCAGGTTCTAACGTCACACCTTAAAACATCCAACCTTAAAACATCCAAAACGTCAGTTTTGTAAGCGTCATTCCACCGTCACCGAATCCGGGCCGACCTGAAACACCCGGCGATATACAACAAACCCGGTCTTGGATGGCCACAGCGCCGATGGGCGCAGGGCTATCGCCCGGGACTGCATATCCACGAAGGCGTTGGGCTCCATCCAGACATACGGCTCCTCGGGCGGCCCCTTGCAACCGGTGCCGCCGACCTTGGCCCACTGGCGGTCATCATAATCCAACAGCCACCAGGCGCCGGACGGATTCACGGCGTGGCGCCAATCCGGCGCGGTGTAAACCGCCCCCGGATGCATTTTCAGATAAAGCTGAATCCAGTCGGGATAATTCTGGAAGCGGCATTGCACCGCCAGCACATGCCGGCCGGGTTTGATTGCCAGGGCCTTGACCGCCAGTTTTTCCGCCGGCGCCGATTCCAGCACCACCGCGCCGTCCAGGAAAACGCGCGCCGCCATGTTGGCATTCAACCCCAGCAGCGCGGCGGATGGTTGATCGAAATAATCCAGCAGCATCTGCGCCTGGATATGCGCGGGCGAATCTTCCGGCTCCGCCAAAAACCCGGCCAGGGCCGGCTTGGCCGCCGCGGCGCCTTCCAAAAACTCCAGATATGCCGCCTGGCGCGCGCGCAGCACGGCGGCAAAGGGGAAGCCCTCGTTCCGGGCCAGGAATCCGTCAATGTATTCGCGCGCGGCTTGGTAATCGCCAAACCGCTCGCAGGCCAGCAATTTCAGCATGACGGTGATCTTGTCCATGACATCATCCGGCGGTTGGCGTTCGGCCAACGGCGGCAGGGACATGCCAGCCGGACGCGGCCGGGCCAGGTAATACCATGCCAGGCTTTCAAAAACGCCGTGGCTGGCGTGGTCCGGGCCGCGCTCGAAAATCATGCGGAACGATTTTTGAAAATTGACCGCGTCCGGCAAATGCACCCGGTACTGCACCGTGCGGAAAAAGGTCTTGTAAAGCAGACCGTGCAGCGGCCGGGCCAGGACATTCTGGTAATACCAGCCGCCGGTGAAATAATCCTCCAGCCCCGTGCCGCGCCAGAACGGCTGCAACTCGCCGTCCCGCCACATTAATTCATCGCCTTCCAGCAGCCAGAAACTGTTATCGAACGACACCGCCCCCAGCAGGCAGCCGGCGAAGCGGCCGCGCCCTTGCGTTTCCAGCACGACATGCGGACTCCCGATATCGTCCTTGCCGGACTTGTTCCAAACGGCGTGAAAATATCCGCGGCCGGGGTCCGGCGCGGCGGTTTTTTCGGCCGATAACCGCACGCGGGCGGAAAACGGGAATTCCGATTGGTTATCCAGTTCCAATTCCGCGCCGGCGGCGAACGGCATGGGAAAGCGGCAGGCCCAAGTGTCATTGTCCATGCCGAAGAAGAAACTCTGATAACGCGTACGCTGCCAGACGCTGCCGCCGAAATCCCCGAGCGGCGCCACGACGCTGGGTTCCGCCAGGCCGTCCCAGTAAATCCGCAACACGACCGAGCGCAGCAGACGTTCGCGGGCGCCCGCATCGGGCAAGGCCGCGAAATCCGGCGTAATTTGCACTTCCCGCAAAACCGCCGGGCCGGCCACGGACGGCATGCGCCAGGCAGCGCCCGGCGCCGCTCGCGCCGCCGCGGTGATCTCCGTCAAAGGACTGCCGCCCGCCCCGGCGATTGCCGCCGGCTTGCTCCATTGCGCCGCCACTTTTTCCAACGCCGCCAAGGCCGGCGGCGCCAGCGGCAGGCTGAAGGAGGCGACCGTCTGGCCCGACGGCAGGGGCGTGGCGTTGACTTGATGGAACAGGCGGGGCCAGCCGCCCTCGCGCGTGGCGCCGGCCTCGATCATGATCACCAGGCGTTTGCGGTACGTCAGCGGCACATAATTGTAATAGCAGTAATTCTCATAGGCCGCCAGCGGCGGGCGGAACGGGTCCATGCCGCCGCAGAACTCCCCGATCGCGGCATCAATCCGCGGTTTTTTTTCATTGTCGAAAAACAACCGGATGCGGTGCGGCGGCTCGCCGCCGGTAAACCAGAAGCGCGAAACATATCCCGGGCCCTTCAAGTCCGCCAGCACCCACCAGCCGGGTGGGCCGGCCCGGAGGTAGTTGTTAAAGTCGTTGTTCCCGCCGGCCGGATCGGTCGAAGCGGTGAACTGCGTGTCCGGCGCATCCAGGCGGGAGATAAAATCCCGTTCCGCCAGGCGTGAAATCAATTCCGGCAACTCCACCAGCCGCGGCCGCGGGCCGCAGCCTGACCAGGCCAGGCCGAATGCCAGCGCGGCCAGGGGCAAAATCATGCCCCGCCGCCGCATGGCGCGCGGGCATGGCGGCTGGTTAAATGCAGGTGAATCATGCATGGGATGTTTGCTGCAATCGGAGCGGCAACCTGTAATGCGTGAAAGGATAGCGCAATGCCCTACCCCGGTCAATCTTCAGTTTCAGTTTTGCCCCGCCGCCCCCCTTGGTTTCGCCCATTTGATCCTCTGCCCCTGGTCATTCTTCAGCCGATCGGCGCCTGCGCCAATTCCTCCGCCAGCGCGTCGTTGATCCCGCCGGTCTGTGCCAGTTGCCGGATGGCATTACGCGCGGCGGCGCGCGCCGCGCCGGCGAGCATGTTTCCCTGGAGCGCCGCCGTTAATTCCGGATGGCGGTAAGCCAGCGCCTGGAGTTGGCGCGCCGCCATGGCCCGGCGTTCATTGTAAAAGCGGCGGGCCGCCGCGGCTTCCTGTTCCGCCAGCAGGTTGAGCCCCGCCAACTCCGGCAGCCGCTCCAGCACCCGCCCGCCGGCCACCGAAACGCCGCAATGGTACTGGTATTCCTCGGCAACCAGGCGCATGATCAGATTGCGCCCGGAACGCTGCAAGGCATGTTCCGGCAGACGCATCATGGCGCGGTACACCCAGCGTTTCGCGAGCGGATGCGGCGCCGGCGGGTTTCCCGGCGGCAGCCCGAGGTTGATGTCCTCGTTGCGCCGCTCCGCTTCGCGTTCCATGCGGCGCAGCGCATTGCCGCCGATCACGCCCTCTTCCAGCAGGGCGCGCATTGCCTGCAATTCGATGTTGTTCAGTTGCAGCCAGAACATCCGCAGTTTGCCCGACTCCGGCGTCAGGGCATGCGCCGCGCGGAACTTTTGAATTTCCCGCTCGGTGTCGTTTAAACGCGTCTGTAAATTGCTTTCCAGTTCCCGCCGCGCCGCGGCGTCGGCATTCGGCCAGTCCCGCGCCACGCCTTGCAGCCCCGCGCGCTGCGCCGCCGCCAGCGCGTTGAGACGGATCAATTCCTCGGGCGGCGTCCGCCGGTTTAAACCCAGGCGGCGGATCAACGGTCCGATCGTGGTGCCCTGCGCCAGCAGGGTAAACAGCACCACTCCCAGGGTCAACCCGATGATAATCTGCCGGTCGGGGAAATTCTGATCCAGGCTGATGGCCAGGCCGATCGGCAGGGCGCCGCGCAATCCGCCCCAGCAGATCACCGCCTGGTTGCGCCAGTCCACCGGCACCACCCGCGGCAGGCGGTTGATCATGGGCGCCATGCCAAACACGACCGCCAGCCGCGCCACGGTGATGGCCAGCACCGCCACGAGAATATACGGCAGGAAATTCATTTCCCGGAACAGCGCCTGCAACAATCGCCATTCCGTCAAGCCCAGGAGCAGGAACACGAAACTATTGGCGGCAAACGCCGCGTAACTCCAGAAATGCCGCATGTAATCGCGCACTTCCGGCGTAA
>JAXGSX010000083.1:0-12777 GCA_040775225.1 Kiritimatiellia bacterium
CGGCCTCCGAACACGCGCCGGAAGCGCTTTGTCTGGCGCCTGAGGAGTTGGCCGGCCAGGTTGATTTGTTAATGGCGCTGGGCGGCGACGGCACCATGTTGCGCGCGGTGCGGCTGCTGAACGGCCGGGAAATTCCCGTGCTGGGCGTCAACCTTGGCAGCCTGGGATTCTTGACCAGCGTAGCCGAAGACCGCGCCGAATACGCCCTCGCCTGCGTGGCGCGCGGCGATTTTACCGTGCATCCGCGCGCCCTGGCCGAGTGCCGGGTGGTGCGGGGCGGGCGTGAAAGCAGCCATTACCGGGCGTTGAACGATGTGGTCATGGACCGCGGCGCCTCGTCCCGGATTGTCACGCTCGACCTGCTGGTGGATGACGAAGCCGTTTCCTCGTATATCTGCGACGGACTGATTGTTTCCACGCCCACCGGCAGCACCGGCCACTCGCTTTCCACCGGCGGGCCGATTTTGCATCCGGAAACCGCCGCCTGGGTCATCAGCCTGATCTGCCCGCATACCTTGAGTTCCCGGCCGCTGGTGATCCCGGACCGGCATGTCATCACCGTGCGCGTGACGCGCTGCGCCGGCGACCTGCTGCTTTCCGTGGACGGCCAGACGGGTGAGGGGTTGCAGACCGGCGACGAGGTGCAAATCACCGCCAGCCCGGTCAAGGCCCATTTTGTCAAACTGCCCGACTACAGCTACTTCGCCGTGCTGCGGCAGAAACTTCACTGGCGCGGCTCGAATTTCGCGTGAGTCGGCCGCAACCCCGGCCGACTGGTGTGGTGATGCATGCATTCAGACCAATCAATCCTGTTCCAACCCTGCCAGGTCGGGAAGTATACCTTGAAAAACCGGTTTGTCCGGTCGGCGACGGGCGAAGGCCGCGCCGAAAAAGATGGCATTCTCAAGGAGGGCATATTTCCGATTTACGAGCGGCTTGCCGCCGGGGGCGTGGGCTTGATCATCACCGGGCATATGTATGTTCATCCCGAATGGAAATGCTCGCCCGCGCAAACCGGGGCGTGGTCAGACCGGCACCTGCCCGGCCTGACGCGCCTGGCGCGGGCCTCCAAACTCAACGGCGCGCGCGCAGTGGCGCAAATCAATCTCGCCGCCCGCCCGCCGGCGGAATTGACGGCCGCCGAGATTAAGGATGTGATTGACCGGTTTGTCGCGGCCGGGGCGCGCGCGATCAGCGCCGGCTTCGACGGCGTCCAGCTTCATGCCGCGCATGGGTATCTGCTCAGCGGGTTCCTGACGCCGGCGGCTAATCGGCGTTCCGACCAATACGGCGCGGATGCCGCCGGCCGCCGGCGGCTGCTGTTGAAGATTGCCTTGCGCTTGCGCGCGGCCATCGGGCCAGGCCGCCTGCTGCTGTGTAAGCTTGGGGCCATGGATGGGCGGGATGACAGCCTGCCGCTGGCGGAGACGCTGGCCACGGCGGCGGCATTGCAGGATGCGGGGGTGGATTCGATCGAGGTTTCCTGCACCTTCCCCGGTCCCCATGCGCAGCCGGCGGCCGAACATATTGACGCCGTTTCCGCCGAAGCGTATTTCGCCGCGGCCGCCGCGGCCATCCGGGCGCGGGTGCAAATCCCGGTGATGCTGGTCGGCGGATTGCGCTCGTTGGCGGTGATGGAGCGGCTGGTGTCCGGCGGCACTTGCGATCTGGTATCGCTCTGCCGGCCGTTCATCCGCGAGCCGGACATGGTGAACCGGTTTGCCGCCGGCAACCAAACGCGCGCCGCCTGCATTTCCTGCAACAAGTGCTTTAACCTGCGCGGATTCCGTTGCGTGTTCGCCGTGCCGGAAGGATCAGCCCCGTAGTATTTGTCACCCACATGCTGCATGTGAATATAATGGGTTTTATAACCTGTTTAGCTGTTGTCGGACTGGTGGCGCCCGTCGCTATGGCCCAATCTAATAAAGAAATCTATCAGGCCGGCCAGGCCAAGATGCAGGCCGCCAGGTATACAGAGGCCCGGCAGGATTACGAGCAGGCCCTGACGCTGGCCTCCAATGCCGCGGAACAGGCGGAGGCGCAAATCGCGATCGGCCTGACCTATATGGCGGAGAAGCAATACGACACGGCGCGCGCCGAATTTGGCAAAGCGCTTGCCATGGAAGGGATTGGGCCGGCCCGGCAAGCGCAGGCGCAGATGGGCATCGGGCGCAGTTTGGAGCTGGAAAGTGCCGTTAAAATGAGCGATGCCAACCGCGCCTATACCGATGCAATCATCGCCTACGCCAGAGTCGCGGATATCGCGGGCGTCTCGCCCCGGGAGAAATATGATGCGCGGATGGCGGTTGCCAACACTTTCATAGCCATCAAGAATTATGGCGAAGCTGGCCGGGAACTGCAAGAAATACTGCAAGCCCGGGAACTGGCGGAAGCGGGAGAAGCCCAGGCGCGTTTCACTCTGGCGCGCTGCCTCTTTTATGAGCGCAATTATGCGGCGGCCAGGGATGAGTTTGCCAGGGCGCTGGCTGTAAAAGGATTATCGGAAGCCAACCAGGCGGCGGCCCAATTGAAAATCGGACAGTGCTGCTACGAGGAGCATGATTACGAACGCGCCCGGACCGAACTCAACAAGGTTTTAACCATGCCGGGGGCGGATCAGAAGCAGATCCGCGAGGTAAAACTATGTCTGGCCTTGCGCAAACTCAGTCCTGGCAATGAAAAAATATTAACGGTGCTTTTCATCGGCGCCAGCCAAACCCAGGTATTCGATGTGCCGCGGATTGTCGAAGCGCTGGCGGATTCCGCTCCGGCTGGGTCGCCGCGGATTATTACCAGCGGGTATCTCCGCGGCGGGACTGGGATTCAGCGGTTCTGGGAAGAGGGTGGCGGGCCGGGGACGGCGCGCGAAAGAATTATGGCCGAACCATGGAGTTGCGTGGTTTATGAAACACATCCGCTGCTTTTTGGCCAGGACATTTTCGAAAAGTATGCCACGCAGTTCGCTGAGCTGATTCGCGGCAACCATGCCACCCCGATATTTTTTGAAGCCCCGGCGTTCTTCCGGCATGCTTACCCGGCGGAATATCAGAAGATACATGACGCTACCGTGGAATTGGCAAAAGCCTTGAACGTCCCCGTGGCGCCGGCTGATTACGCATGGATGAAATATCTGGGGCCAACCCCGACGGCCGAGCAGCGTATGGCCTTATATCATCCCGATGCCGTGCATCCGTCGAAGCCGGGCGCCTACCTGATCGCCTGCAGCATCTATTCCGCGATCACCGGCCTGAGCCCGATTGGTTTGACGCACACCATTCCAGGTTTTGATCCCGACGGCATCCCGCCGGAAACAGCCGCACGGTTACAGCAGGCGGCTTGGGCGGCATTCCTGGAAACCAAGGCGGATTCTGCAAAATGACCGGCCGGGGCGGGGTTGTAAAACTTATACTTAGACGGCTTTCTGATAACGATTGCCTCCAGTTGTTTATCCCATGCCGCACAATCCGCCTTGCCGGATTCCGGCGGCAAAGCATGCTGGCTGTTCATTCCACCTGGCAGGCCGAGAACCGCACCTCCACCAGCCCGCGCGAGGCCGCATCGAGCTCAACGAACAGCGGCTGATGCCGGGAGACCATGGCCGCCGGACCTGCCAGGCAACAGGCGATCGGGACCACCCGGATCAGCAACCGGCAAGCTTGTAAGTCAAATTTGTTGATCATGCTGGCTGAGGCGGGCGTATACCCGCAATCCTTCCGCAGGCATAATCAAATCAGACGCTAGTCCAGGGGCTCGCGCCGGGTTGGCGCGGCGCGGTCCGAAACCTCGGGGGTGTGGCGCACGATCCGCCCTTCAATCAAGTAAATCAAATCCTCGGCGATATTGGTGGCGTGGTCCGCAATGCGCTCAAGATGCCGGGCCACGTTCATGATGCCGATGAGGATGTCGCATTGTTCCGGGTTTTTAACAATGGCGGTTTTGGCCTGCTGGAAGATTTCATCCTTAATGCGGTCAATTTCATGATCGGCGGCGCAAACTTCGTGCGCGGTGGTCTCATCCTGGTTGACGAAAGCGTCCAGCACCTTTTTCAACATCATTTGCGCCTTGCCGGCCATATCGCCCAGCCGGAACGGTATTTCCAGGGCCGGCTGCCGGCATAATTTCAGGCTGCATTCGGCGATATGGACGGCCAGGTCGCCAATGCGTTCGAGGTCCTGGTTGATTTTCAGCACGGCGATGATATAGCGCAAGTCCGCGGCCACCGGCTGGTGCAGCGCGAGGATTTTCAGGCATTCCTCCTCCACGTCCACTTCCAAGGCATTGATTTGCGGCTCGCGCGCAATCACCGCCTCCGCCAGGGCGCGGTTGCGCGAGTCCAGCGCCTGCACGGCGCGGTAGACGTCTTCCTCCGCCTCCGCGCTGAGCTGCAGTATCTGGCGTTTTAATTTTTCCAATTCACGTTGCATGTGTATGCGCATGGCTGCGTCCTCCAGATTCATCAGCCGAACCGGCCGGTGATATAATCCTCCGTTTGTTTCATCCGCGGCTTGGTGAAAAGTTCGCGGGTCACGCCGACTTCTACCAGCGCGCCTTCATACAGGAAGGCGGTCAGTTCGGATACCCGGGCGGCCTGCTGCATGTTGTGGGTGACGATGATGATCGTGTACCGGCCGCGTAATTCGTCAATCAAATCCTCGATGCGCGAGGTGGCCCGCGGATCCAGGGCGGAAGTCGGCTCGTCCATCAGCAGGATTTCCGGCTGCACGGCCAGCGCGCGGGCAATGCACAGCCGCTGCTGTTGGCCGCCGGACAATCCGAGGGCGTTGGCATGCAGGCGGTCCTTGACTTCGTCCCACAACGCGGCCCCCTGCAGGCTGCGTTCGACGATCTCCGCGAGCGCGGCCCGGCTCAGGTTCCGGTGCAGGCGCGGCCCGTAGGCGACATTGTCAAAAATGCTCTTGGGGAAGGGATTGGGCTTTTGAAACACCATGCCGATGCGCCGCCGCAGGGTTTCCACGTCCAGCCTGGGCGCATGGATGTCCTGCCCGTCGAACAGCAGGGCGCCGGCGGTGCGGCAGCCCGGGACCAGGTCGTTCATGCGGTTAATGGCGCGCAAAAAAGTGCTCTTGCCGCAGCCGCTGGGGCCGATGATGGCGGTCACCCCGCCGCGCGGGATATCGAAGGTAACATCCTTCACGGCCTGGTTCTGGCGGTAAAAGACGGAAAAATCCCGCGCGGTGATGTGCGCCGGCGCGGCTGTGGGCGCCGCCGGTTGCGGCGGGCCGGGTTGGAGCGTCTGACTGGCGAGATAATGATTCATTAATCTTTCAGACATTTCGGTGTTCACGGCTGGCTACCCTTTCATCCGGCCGGCGATCCTGGCCCGGAAAATAACCGCCGCCAGATTCAGGAGCAGTACCAGCCCGATCAGCGCCATGACCATGCCGTATTGCACATGGCGGATTTCGTCCGCCGCCTCGTGTTCGGTGGCAAGGTTGTAAATGTTCCACGAGAGCGCGGGGGTGGGGTTGGACAGCGCCTCCCAGGGTCTTAACGCCAGTCCCACGCTCACCGCCGCGGTGAAAATGATCGGCGCCGTCTCGCCCGCCGCGCGGCCCATGCTGATCACCGCGCCGGTGAGGATGCCGGGCAAAGCCGCCGGAAGGATTACCGTCAAGATCGTGCGCCACCGGCCGGCGCCCAGGCTCAGGGCGGCTTCCTTGAAGGTGTGCGGCACGGCCATAATCGCCTCTTCGGCGGCGCGGATGACGGTTGGCAGGATTAACAGCCCCAGCGTCAGCGCGCCGGCCAGCACGCTCTTGGAAGGCGATATCCGCAGGGTGTTGATGAAAAAAGCCAGGCCGAACATGCCGAACACGATGCTCGGCACGCCCGCCAGGGTGCTGACGCAGGAACGCAGCAAACTGACGATACGGCCCGGGCGCGCGTATTCGGCGAAATAGATGGCAGCGATGATCCCCAGGGGCGCGGCAATCAGCATGGCGCCCAGGGTCAGGTAAAGCGTGCCCAGCAGTTCCGGGCCGATGCCGCCGAAGAAGTGGATATCCACCGCCTTGTCCGTCAAAAACCGCCAGTAAAAAGTCCGGCGCGGACGCAGCATGTCCGGCAGGCGGCGCGCCGTGTAATCCGGCAAGCCGGATAACGGGGTGCCGACAAATTGATCCTGGCGCGGGATGAATTTGGCGACCCCCAGCGCGCCGGGAGTGGAATAGTCCCAAGTCTTGACGTACAGCAATTCTTGCAGCTTGACCAGCGCCCGGTCCCAGCGCGCCTGGCCGAACTGCTGCCGCGGCATCAGCCGTTCCGGATCGCCCGGCAGCGGTCCGAGCAGGGCGCGCAGCGCTTTTTCAAGTTCGCGGTATGGGCCGGCGAGCTCGCGGCGCCGGGCGGCGGGCAGGCGTTTATATGCCGCGAGCATTTCGTAAACCGGCCGGCGCGCGGCTTCCGTCGCGGCGATTTCCCGCCGCAGCGCATCCGCATCGCCGCGGTTGAAGAGCGCGCGCATCTGCTTGCGGTGCTCCACCGTGGCGCGGAAAACCAGGGCGCCGGCGCCCTGCCGGAAAATCGGGATGACAATCACCGCCAGGGCGCCGATCATCAGGGCGATGGCGAAAAAACCCGCGGCGGAAAAAGCCCGATCCAGAAGTTTGCGTGTCGCCAGGCGCATTAGGCTCCCTTCAATTTGCGGCGCTGCCGCGCCACGATCCATTCGGCCGCCAGGTTGCAAATAAAGCAGAATAGCAGCAGACAGAGGCCCATGGCAAAAAGCACATGGTAACGGTCCGACCCGGTTACATGGTCGGCCTCGCCCATGTCGCCGGCGATGGTGGCGGTCAGCGTGCGCACCGGCGCCAGGTAGTTGAACCAGGGCGACGGGATTTGCGCGGCATTGCCGGAAGCCATCCAGACCACCATGGTCTCGCCGAGCGCCCGCATGACGCCCAGCAGAACGGCGGCGAAGATGCCGCTGCCGGCGGCCGGCAGGATGGCGCGGCAGACGGTCTCCGCGCGCGTGGCGCCCAGCGCGTAGCTGGCTTCGCGCAGTTCGCGTCCGGCGGCCTGCAAGGCGTCTTCGGAAACGCTCACCACCGTCGGCAGCGCCATGACGCCGAGGATCAGCGAAACGTTCAGGGCATTGGTCCCGGAAATCACCGTGATGCCGGCCAGGCGCCGTCCGACATGCCAGACCATCCACAACGCGCCGACGGCCAGCGCCAGGGTGAGCGGCCAGCGCAGCCGGCGGGCTTTTGCCTGGTTTTTGACGGCGGCGGACAAGGCCTCGCCGCCGGCCGCCGCCCCCATGAGCACGGCCGGTCCGGCCAGCAGCCACCAGGCAAAACCCAGCAGGCGTCCGCCGTGATTCTGAAGCAACGGCGCAAAGACCACCAGCGCGAAGAAGCCGTAAGCGACGGAGGGGATGGCCGCCAGCATTTCGATGACGGGTTTGACCGCCTGCCGCGCGGTGAACGGCATGACATCGCTCAAGCACACCGCCGCGGCGACGCCCAGCGGCGCCGCCACCAGCGTGGCGCCCAGGGTCACCAGTCCGCTGCCGGCGAAAATCGCCAGCGCGCCGAACCGCGCCGGATCGCGCGAGGGATACCAGGCGGACTCGGTGAAAAACTCCATCAACCCGCGCGCCTTGAAAAACGGCCATGCATCGCGCGTAATGAAGTAGAAGATGAACAACACCGCCAGCGCCGCCGTGGCGGTAATGGCAAACAGCAATCCCCGCCCAAGCATCGCCGCCAGGTTTTTGCGCACATGGGCGGGCGCGTTGAGCACCAGGCCCTGGCTGCCGTTTTGCGGATGTAGCGAGCGTGGCATATAACATTCCCCGGTATCGGGCCGGGCGGCCTTTACCGGGGACATGCTTCACGACGGCGGTTTGCCGATGGTGAAGGAATTGTTAGAATATTATTAGAGGCCGTATTGCGTTACCGGCACAAAGCCGATGGTTTCGATTATTTCCTGGCCCGCCGGCGACAGGTGCAGGGTGACGAATCGGTACAGGTGGCTGCCCATGGCCGGATATTGATCGGTGAACAGGTATAATGCCCGGGCGATGGGATACGCGCCGCTGATCACCGTCGCCCGGCTGGGCATGACATCATTGATGGCCAGCGCCTTGACGGTCTCGTCCACGAAACCCAGGCCGGCATAGCCGATGGCGGACGGGGTGCTTTGGACGCGCTGGCGGACCGCGCCGTTGCTGCCGACATATTCCGCGCTGGCGCCAATCTTTTCCTTGATGCCGTCATGCTCCATCACCAGGCCGTAAAAGGTCTCGTAGGTGCCGCTGTTGGTGTCGCGGCTGATGACGACTATGTCCAGGTCCGGCCCGCCGACTTCCTTCCAGTTCTTGATTTCGCCCGTATAAATCTTGCGCACCTGCTCCAGGTTCAGGTTGCCAACCGGGTTGGACGGATGCGCCAGGATCGGGAGACCGTCCAGCGCCACGACATGGGCGACCGGCATGACGCCTTTTTCCACCGCCGCCTTGAATTCGCCGGCCTTCATGAACCGCGACATGGCGCCGATCTGGCAGGCGCCGTTGATCAGGCTTTTGGCGCCATTCCCGCTGCCGGATTCGCTGACCGTAACGTTGACGCCGGGATTAATTTTCATGTAATACTCGGCGAAGGCCTTGGCGATCGGGCCGACCGTGGTGGATCCGTCAATTACCATGCGTTCCTGCGCGGATGCCGCCAGGGCGCCGATGACGAGGAACAATCCCGCTGTTTTGATGATGTTTTTCATATTTGTTTCTCACTGATTTGATTTACCTGTTCTGCACGGTTCATTATATATTTTGTCTTCCATTCCATTTCCGCTTGTAGCGCGGGCATCTCGCCCGCGCCCTGGAGCCAAGGCTGGAAGCCTTCACTACAAGGGGCAACTTGTATCTTGGTTCTACCACCTCGCTTTCTCAATCGGGTTTGTTAATTAATCGCACCCATAATCTGACGCCGGGGCATTAGTCCATGATTGGCGGATTGTTAGTATTGCGTTATGGCGCGGCAACGTGTTTCTGACAATCCGCCAATCCGGATTTAATCCAGGGAATTTACATTTTTGCGCGACAGTTCAATCCATCCACCAAGGAGGTGAGCGCGCGGAAAAGTAGACGGGTCAATGAAAGCAGCAGGTTGAATCAAATTCATACGGAAAGGCAAAGAGGAACATGCAAGCAATGCAAAATATCGCGGTGACAACGTTATGCCTGGCGGCCGGGTTGGCGGCGGCGGCATGGGGCCAAACAAACCTGTCGGCCGACCAAGCCGACGCCAAGGCGGCGGTCAAGCCGGAAGTCAAGGCCGTTTCCTGGGTGGATAACATTAAAGTGAAAGGCGATGTGCGGGTGCGTTATGAAAACATTGACAAGGAAGGCGATCCCGTCCGTAGCCGTGAACGGTACCGGGCGCGGTTGGGGGTTGAAGGCAAGGTTAATAAGGAAGTCAAGGCCGGGATCGGCATTCGGACCGGCGGCGAGGACCCGGTTTCCGGGAACCAGACCATGGGCGATGGCTTCACCAGCAAGGATATCGCCCTGGAACTGGCGTACGTGGACTGGCAACCGGAATTGACCCCGGGCCTGTCACTGATCGGCGGCAAAATGCAAAAACCGTTTTTCCATGTGAGCGATCTGGTGTGGGACGGCGATTTGAACCCGGAGGGCGGCGCCCTGCGTTACAAGCTGGGCCTGGGGCCGGCCAATCTGCTGGTAAATGGCGCGGCGTTGGCCGTGACGGAACGCAGCAAGGACAGCGACACGATGATTTACGCCGGGCAGATGGGCGTGGATGTGAAAACCGATGCCGGCCTGAAATTCATGGCGGGCGTCAGCTATTATTACTATGACAACATGGAAGGTTTCGGGGTGATTGACTGGGAAGACAGCTTTAAAGGCTACGGCAACACCATCGTCAAGACCACGGATGCCGAAGGCAATGTAACCAAAGCGGTTTATGCCGATGAGTACCGCGAACTGGAATTGCTGGCGTCCATCGGATTCAAGTGCCCGCTGACCGGCTTGCCCTGGAAATTTTACGGCAATTACGTGAAAAACACCGAAGCGGATGACAATGACACCGGCTATCTTGCCGGCGTTTCATTCGGCGAGGCGAAGGCTCCGCGATCGTTCGAACTGGGCTATAATTATCGGCGCCTGGAGGCGGACGCGGTGGTGGGCGCGTTCACGGATTCCGATTCCTGGGGCGGCGGCGCCAACGGCAAGGGGCACAAGTTGATGGCCGCTTACCAGGTGGGTAAGAACTGGACGCTGGGCGCAACTTATTTCATTGACGAATTGGGCATCAAGGACGGCGAGACCAGCAAGGATTATAAACGCTTCCAGTTGGATTTGTCGGCCAAGTTCTGACGCCCCGATCGGAGATCTGGGCGACATGGGAGACCGAGCATCTACCATTCTGGCGAGCGCCCTCAAGCCTGCGGAATGGTGATGGTGAAGATGCTGCCGGCGCCGGGAGTGCTGGCGACGCTGGCGCTGCCGCGGTGCGCGAGGGCGATGTGCTTGACGATCGCCAGGCCCAGCCCCGTGCCGCCCAGCGCGCGGCTGCGCGCCTGGTCCACGCGGTAGAATCGCTCGAAAATACGCGGCAAATGCCGGGCTTCAATCCCCTGGCCCTGATCGGCGACGCTGATCGCCAGCCGGCCTTGCGTGGTTTCCGCCCGCACTTCGACGCGCGTGTCCGGCCCGCTGAATTTAACGGCGTTGCTTAACAGGTTCACAACGGCGGTTTCCAGCAACGGCGCGTTGATCGGCGCGGCCAGGCCGTCCGGGCAAACCAGCGCGATGGCGATGCGCTTGGCGGCGGCCGCCGCCGCCAGGGCGTCCACCGCGCGGCGCAGCACGCCGGCGACGGCGGTTGGTTCCAGGGGAATGTTTTGCCGCTCCGCGTCGAACTCGATGCGGGAGAGGTTCAATAAATCCTCGACAATTGCCTCCAAGCGCCGGGTGTGCCGGGCCAGCATGGCCATGAAACGTTCCGCTTCCGCGCCGCCGGCGGCCGCGTTATCGGTCAGGGTTTCGACGCAGCCCTTGATGGCGGTGATCGGCGTCTTCAGTTCATGCGAGACGTTGGCGACAAAATCGCGGCGCATGTTTTCAAGGCGCTTGAGCCGCGAAATGTCGTTCAAGACGATCACGGCGCCGATTTGCCGTCCGGCATGATCCTGTAGCGCCGCGCCGTGCAGTTGCAGGAAAATATCCTGCGGGCCGTGCAAAACGATTTCGGTTTCTTCCGGCGTCCGGGCTGCGAGGGTTGCAGCGGCAAACTCCTGCAGTTGCGGATTACGCGCGATTTCCTGGAGCATGCGCCCGCGCGCCTGGCCGGGGAGGCATTCCAGCAGGCGTTCGGCCGCGCGGTTGATTTGAATAATACGCCCATCGCCGTCCAGGGCCAAGACGCCCTCCGCCATGCCGGCGAGGACAGCCGCCTGCTCGCTGCGTTGGCGGTCAATGGTTTCCATGCGCTCGCGCAGTGCGCGCGCCATGCGGTTCAGCGCGCGGGCCAGGGCGCCGATCTCATCGCCGCCGGCTTCGGCCACACTGGTGTCAAGTTCGCCCTGGGACATACGTTCCGCGGCCGCGCGCATTTCCGATAGCGGCCGGGAAATGCGGTGCGACAGGCCGAGGGCGATCACGGCAAAAAGCAGGGCGGCCGCCGCGACACCGGCGGCGATGTGGCGGTAAACCGCCGACAGCGTCCATTGCACATCCGCCAACGGCAGCGCCGTCCGGACTATGGCCGTCACTTGGCCGGCATGCACCGCCGGCACGGCGACATACATCAGGTTACGGCGGAGCGTGTTGCTGTAACGGACGGCCTGGCCTTCACGCCCGTCCAGCGCGGCCGCCACCTCCGGCCGGCGCCGGTGATTTTCCATGTCGGCGGGAATTTCCTCGGTGTCGCCGACAACGCGGCCGTCGGGCAGGATGATGGAAATCCGGGTTGCGGACAGCCGCCCCAGTTCCTTGCAAAGGGCATCCATCCGGGCGGGGTCCGCCGCCGGTTCCTGCTCCAGTCCCTGCGCGATAATCCGGGCGCGCGCCAGCAGCACTTCCGCGGTATGGTTTTGATGAAACTCGCGGAAGGCGCGTGCGGCATTCCAGGCGACGGCCGCCAAGGCCAGCAGCGTGGCCGCTAAAAAGACAAAATAAATCCGCCAGACGAGTTTTTGCGGGCGCATGAATCCGGTTACTCCTTGAAACGGTAACCCACGCCGCGGACGGTTTCAATGTAGTCCGCCCGCGCTCCCAGTTTTTTGCGGATGCCGACGATTTGCACGTCCACCGCGCGGTCGGTCACGGCATAGTCCGCGCCGCGCACGGCGTCCACGATCTGGTCGCGGGTCATGACCCAGCCCGGGCGGCTTGCAAGGTAATGCAGGATGCGCAGTTCGGAAAAAGTCATTTCCACCGGCTTGCCCTTGAGCAGGACTTCGTGCCGGCCGGGATTGATGACCAGGTCATGCGCCCGGACGACGGCCGCCGGATCCGCCAGGATATTGCGCTTGCGGCGGAGCAGCGACCGCGCGCGGGCGATCAGCACCTTGATGCTGAAGGGCTTGGCGATGTAGTCATCCGCGCCCAGTTCCAGCCCGGCGACAATATCGCTTTCCTCGCCCTTGGCGGTCACCATGATGACGGGGATGCCGGCGGTTTGCGGCGACTGCTTGAGCGCGCGGCAGACTTCCAGGCCGTCCAGGCCGGGCAGCATCAGATCCAGCAGCACCAGGTCCGGCATCTGGCGGGGGATGTTTTTGACCGCTTCC
>JAXGSX010000084.1:0-12728 GCA_040775225.1 Kiritimatiellia bacterium
ACCAGCAGCGCGACGTTGCCCAAGGCGTCTTCCCTGGGCTGGTTCAAGACGGACCGCAAGTATTTCGAGTCGGATACAAGTTATGGCAGCAGCCTGTGCCTGGCTGATCCGCGCGCTTTCCTGTTCCTGGGCGACGAGCAGTTCATGCCGCTCCAGACGGAGCAGGTCTTCAATCCGCGCACGGCCACGGTGACGACGACCTTTGGACTGTTCAGCAATCGCGATGCGGGAAGCGTGCGGGTGGAGGTCAACACCTTTCTGACGGATGACCATCTGCTGGTGGAGCGCTTTCGGATTTTGGAAGCGCCGGCGATGCCGGTGCATCTCGAGTTTTCGCTTGCCATGCCGTTTGACTCCGGCTCCTGTGGCATGGACCCTCCCGTGCAGGCGCGGAGCATCAGGCGCGCGCCGCTCAAGAGGGTGGGGGGCCTGCAATATTCCTATCGCCTGTGCGGGTACCGGGGGATTGGCGCGACTTGGCACGATGGCGCGGCTCCGGTCATCAAAACCGTGGGCAAAAACGGCGCGCAGCGTCTGGTTTCCGCGGTGCTGAAAGCCGGCGCGAGCCTGACGCACTATGTGGCGGTGCTGGACAACAAGGATGCCGGCGATCCGCGCCGCGCCCTGGCGGCGCTGGTGAATAAGGTATGCGCGGAAGGATATGCCGGGATATATCGGGAACACGTGGCGAATTGGCGGGCCTACTTCCGCCGGTCCAGCGTCAGGCTGCCGGCGCGCGATCTCCAGCATCTATACGACACGAGTTTATATGTGCTGCGCGGTGCGCAGGATCGGCGCACGGGATTCATGCCCATGGGCATTGTGCCGTTTCATTTTCAGAACGCCATGTTCTGGGACAGTTGGTTTGCCTCGATGGCCTGGCTGGGGTGTAACCGTCCGGCCGAGGCGCGGGGTATATCGGCGTTCTGGAAGCGGCGTTTGCCGGAAGCGCGCGCGGTGGCCCGTCAATTGAAATGCGGCGGGGCGCGGTTTGCCTGGACGTCGAACCGGGAACATTTCTGCCGGGACAAGGCCACCGTGATTCAGTTCCATAATAATGCGGTGGTGGCGCTCCAGGTGGCGCAGGTCTGGCGGGCGACGGGGGACGCGGACTTTCTGCGGGAGCACTTGCCGGTGATGGAGGAAGCGCTTCAGTTTCTGGTTGACCGCCTGGTGCGCGTGCAGGGGAGGGATGTCGCGTTGCTGGCGTGCGCGGGGCCGGATGAATCGGTCCTGGATCAGAAACGCATGGATACCTGGACCTGCGCCGTGATTATCAAGACGATTGACGAATACCTGGCGGCGGTCCGTTCTTTGGGGTGTCCGCCGTTTCAGAACATCTTACCGCGACTGCGGCGCATGCTCTGGAAGGCCTTGAATCGCAATGTGGATCGCCGCGGCGTATTGCAGTCGTTCGAGGGGGGCGCGCATCCGCACTGGGGTTCGCTGATTTTCACGCTGTTTCCCGAACATCCGGCGCGGAGGAGGACGCTCCGGGCGCTTTCCATGTATGACCGCGAGTTGGATGGATATAACAGCCATGGGATTATTCATTATCCGGAGCGCGTGTTTACCTGGACGGAATACTGGGTCGCCCGGATTCAGGCCGAGGCAGGCGAGCGGACGGCCTGGGAGCGCTTGCGGAAAAACGTGAAATTTACCAACATGTTCGGCGGCATGCCGGAACGCATTTACATGCACGGCGAGTTGTTTATCAACTGGTTTATGACAGCGCATGCCGCCTGTCTCTGGGCGGTGCATGCCTTGCTGCTGTACCGCGATGGCGATAACTTGCGGGTGCTGACAGGATTGCCGGAGGATTGGAAAACCGCGGCCTTCGACAATCTGACCACCGCCGACGGACTCCGGGTGTCCGCTGCCGTGAAAAACGGCCGGCTGACGCGCCTGGAGATCATCAATGACCATGCCGAAGACAGGCGCATCCGACTGCATGCCCCCGGGATCAAGGCGCCGCCATTCATGCTGGCGAGCGGCCGTCGTTGGCGCCTGCCATCATCTCGCTTTTGTTTACATAATAATGTATAACTAATTGTTCCGGCCCGGCACTGAATAATTAAAATATTGATTAATTATATTGACATATTTTGAACTATGGATATTATTCATCGCGTAATTATAGACAATAATGTCGTCTTGTGTTCGCCATGGTTCAAAAATATCAGCGGGTGGCGGAACTGATCAAGGATGATTGCCTCCGTCGCAAACTGCCGACGGCGGCATATCTGCCGACGGAAGTAGAGTTGGCGGCTTCCTTCAAGGTGAACCGCCTGACGGTTCGGCGGGCGTTGAAACACCTGGAAGACCAGCGGATCGTTTCGCCGGTGACCGGCAAGCGCCGGCGGTTGCTGGCTGCCGACGGAACTGCCCCCAAAACCAGTCTGGTGGCCTGTCTCGGGCGCAGCAGTTCTTCGCCGGCCGGCACTTTCGGCAATCTCGTATTCGCCCGTATGTTTGAACACATGGCCCGGGTGTTTCACGCTTCCAATTTGAGCTTGCTGGGCATCCCGATAGACTCTTCCGTAACAAAACCGCCTGAAGTTATCCGCAGTCCCCTGATGAAAGCCCTGCTGCTGTTTGAATCCCTGCCGCGCAGCTTCACGCTTGTGGATGTCCATGCGCCGGTGATTGCCGTGAATGCCCCGCCCAATGGTTGCATTCAGGCTGATTTTAAAATTGATTTCGACTCGTTCGGTCTGGCCGGACAGGCGGTGGGCAAACTGTCGGAAATGGGACATCGCCGGATGGTCTGGGTGGAGTGGGCGGATCGCGGCCTCGGCGCTTTCGCGGTGGAGCGGACCGGCTATGAAAGCGCGTTGAAGCGCATTGGTCTGAATGCGCCGGTGTACCTGGAAATCGAAAATTTCCCGGCGCCGGACCTGATCAGGGTACAGGCGCAAATCCGGCAACTATTGCGCAAGCACCCGGAGATTGACGGATTCATCACCGCCAGCAGCGATTTGAATCCGTTTTTAATGGCCGGGTTGTCCGCCGCGGGCGTGGCGGTGCCGGAACAGGCATCGGTGCTGGCGCTGGCCGGGCAGGAGCCGGCCGCCGGCGCCCGCCATGTTTCCGGTTATTACAACGATTACCCGGCAATTGCCGCGGCGATTTGTGAATTCACCCGGCTGGTGATTGCCGGCCAGGTAAAACATGTTGATCGGATAACCTTGGGCAAAAACCGGTGGGAACCGGGCGAAACTGTGCGTGCGCGTAATTAGACTGAATTACAGGAGGCGATTGATGCGAAAACAAATCAGAATGACGGCAATGGCGGGTCTGATTCTGGCGGCGGTCCTGAATATCTCCGCCCAGGAACCGGCTCAAAATGAAACTCCGCCGCCGGGCATGGAGGAATTCACCGCCGCCTATTCCCTGTACATGGACGGCGACCTGCCGGCGGCCCGCGCGGCATTTGAAAAGACCTCCGCCCTGCCGGAGTGCCATCCGGACTATGCCGCCAATGCCGTCCTGATGGCGGGTATTCTCAATGCGGTGATGAATGACACGGACGCGGCTTTTGCGTCGTTCGAGCAGGTGCGCGCCATGACCAATGCCGTGCCGACCTACAAGGTTGACGCCGAAATCAACATGGCCCGGCTGCTGTTTTGGAACGATGACCTGGCCGCGGCATCCAATATGCTGGAGCAGGCGCGCGCTTCGTTGAGCAAGCTTACCTGGACCCTGGATTACGGACAGGTTTCCCGAATCATTAATCTATATGACGATTACCTGAAGCGCGGCCGGTGGGGCTTGCGCGGGCAACGCGACCGGATCGGCACGCAAATCGAGCAGACGGCCAAGCGCACGGTGCTGGAACGGCAATTGAACGAGCAGGGCCTGACGCCCGAACGCCGGTACCTGCGGGGCGAACCCATCAGCGGCCCGTGGGAACGCTACCCGGCTTATCCAGCGGCCTGTTCGCCGTATCGCTGGGATTTTGACGACAACACCTTCTGCGGCATTGACCGCACCAATGGCATTGCCGGCATGCAGGTGGCGGACGGCTGCCTGTCGCTGGCAACCGGAACGAACGCCATGTTCGGCTGGGGCAAAATGAAAGCCGGCGATCCGCAAACCGGTTTGCTGTTCGGCTACGGTTCCGGCTACAACCATCTATGTCCGGATTTGCGCGGCATCAAAATCCGGCTGCGTCAATCAATGCCGGCCAGCGAATGGCAGGCGCAGGCGGCCGGCAAAACGCGCGGGAGAATATCCGTGGCCGAATCCAAGCGGATTGCCGTCAAGGGCACCAATTGGCAGGAGGTGTTTTTGCCGTTGACGGCCAAACCGCCCATCTCAGGCGTTCAGATCGTGTCCGCCACGGCCGGAAATTCCGTGACGATTGACTGGGTTCGCCCATGCATCTATAACGGGATGCTGTCGCTGCGCAAGGAATTGACTTTGCCGGCGCCGGTCTGCTGGGCTAAAGTCTCGCTGGGCTGCGCCAATTTCAGCGGCGCGGATGGATTTACCCTGTACGTCAACGGTCAGGCGGCGGCCAAGTCGCCGCCGACGATCATTGATAACCAGCTTTGGAATTATGAATTGGACGCCGGCTTGTTCGTCAAGGGACGCAACGTCCTGGCCTGGGAATCCGGTCTGAGGGGGGTGTTGGACGGCGCGCTGCTCTGCGAGGACGGCACGTATGTCCGGTTTGACAGCGATACCACCTGGCGCGCCGGCGCGCCGGGGCCGGGCGATGCCTGGCAGGCGCCGGAATATGACGACAGCGCCTGGGCGCCCGCCCAGCAGGAAAAATTTGCCCAGCCGCATTACTACTGGTTTAATCCTTCCTGGAAGGGAAGAATCATGGCCCAGCCGGCCGATAAGCGCGCCCAGCCGATTTTCGGCGATTCGGAGGACGTGGCCTTGAATCTGGCCGTGCCGGCGCCAGCAGGCGCTGCGCCGGAATTGACCTGGACGCTGTTTGATGAAATGGGCGATTTCGCGAATGCGTCGGACCGGAAAATAGATGCCGGCGCCGTTAATCTCAAATCTCAATCATCAAATCTCAAATTCGCCGGCATGGCCGGCGAAATAAAATTCCCCGCCGGCCGGCTGCCCGCCAACCGGGCCTATGCGCTGGAACTGGTCTTGCAATCAGACGGCAGGGAAACGGAAAGATACCGGTATGAATTCGCCGTCTGCGGACCGGTGGATTTGCCGGCGGCGGCCAATCCGACGAATTACACCGATGGCATGGAACTCGCGCTGGTGTGGGAAACCGATGCGGCGGCCGAACAGGCGCCCGGCGCTTTCGTTTCCTGCGACGGCTGGGCGCGTTTGCGTCCGGCGCCGGTGATTGAGACCCCGCTGGGGCGGTTCCGCCAGACTTTCCCCGATGAAAACCTCGGCTCCATGGGCGGCGAGCCCTGCAATTACATTTCCTTCGTGTATCGCCTGCGAAATCCGGGGCGGCCGCACGTGGCTATTGCGGAATATCCGGACGATACCGTCCGCAGCCAGGAAATGCGGGTGTCGGAAGGCGGATTTTTTTACAGCAATGAAATCGGCAATGACACCGTCATGCTCGGCCTGGATCATCCATTGACGCGCGAGATCCGGCATCATCACTGCCTGTTTTTCCCGGGCCGCAAAATCGGCACGGTGACATTCTTCGCGCTGGGCGGCTTGCGCGGCAGTTGGACGCCCGACAAGGCGGCGCGGGTGGGCAAAATCCGGATTTACGAGGTGCTGAACGGCGTGCCGGCGCGGCCGATTCAGGATGCGCCCGGCCCGCGCAAATGGATCGGCCAGCTCCCGGAAGCCGGACCCCGGGAAGTCTTTCAGAGTTGTTTCAGCAGCCCGATTGCCGGATATATCCGCTCCATGCGTATCGCCACTGAGCAGCCTAATTTCTACCGCAATTGGATGGTGGCCTTCGTCAACATGGTCAAGCGCCTGAAATTCGCCGGCGAGAATGCTTATTTCTGCGGCCAGTTCATGTACAACAAGGTGCTTTATCCGAGCGTGTTTTCCGATGAGACGGCGTTCGGCTGGAGCCATTCCGGCAGCTTGCGCGACTATGGCGTCCTGCTGGCGAAGATGTTCGAGGAAAATAATCTGGGTTTCTTCAGCGCGCTCCAGATGGGCGGCGCCAACCGGATCGGATTTTCCTGCGATGACGAAGCGGTGGCCGCGGGGCATCCCACGCTGGCGCAGGTGGACCGCACCGGCACCCAGCCGGTTTACCTGGGCGGCCAAGGCGGGTTTCCCAACTGGCTGACCCCGGAAGGCCGCTCATATTACCAGACGGTGATCAATGAATTGATCGCCCTCTACGGCCGGGAGCCGGGTTGGAAGGGCATCGCCATGCATCTTTACGCCGGTTACGGCAACGGCCAGTTGTGGAAAACGTCCGCGGACGATCCATATTTCGCCAGTTATGACGATTTCACCATCGCCCTTTTTGAAAGGGAAACCGGGGTAAAAATCCCGGTTGAGGCCAACGATCCCAAACGTTTCACCAGGCGCGCCGACTGGCTGCTCGACAACGCTAAAAAGGAATGGACCGACTGGCGCTGTGAAAAATTCCTCGAAATTCACCGCTGGACCCGCGACCGGTTGAAAGCAACCCGGCCGGAACTGGAACTGATCATGTATCCCTATGATTCGTTCATCATCCCGGCCTGGGATGAAAAACCGGAAGACGCCCTGGCTTCGATCTTCGATTACGGCCGGCGCGTCGGCATAGACCTGAAAAAAATCAAGGACGATCCCGGCATGATCCTGGCCATGAACGTTACGGCGCGGACGGATTATGACGCCTGGTTCGCAGGTTATCAACAGCGCGTCGGAATGGGCCGATTCCTGGCCCAGCGCGACAGCAGCCTGGCGCCGTTCGCCAACGACGGCAGGAATGGCGTGGCCGTGCGTTACAACTGGTACGAAGCGCAGCCGCTCGGCCCGCTGGGCTGGCTCTGGGACTACACGGCCACGGAGGCCTGGCCTTATCCCCAGGACGATTATTTCGCCGATTACTGGATCAACTCTTTCGTCCGCACTCACCCCCGGCTGATGCTGCATCCGCTCCAGGATGTGATCATGTGGAACGGGCGCGAAACATCCATGGCCCGGTTTGCCCAGGCCTTCCGGTCATTGCCGGCCATAACCTACGCCCGGCTGCCGGGCAAGGGGAGTGACCAGGACCTCTGGATCGGCGCCGGCGTTTATTCCAACCAGACCTACGCTTATGCCGCCAACACCTACTGGTGGGAAGTGGACGCCAACCTGGAACTGGCCCCGGGGATCAACGGGCAGGAACTGACCTCCGGCGCGAAAATACAAAACGGCCAATGGTCCGGCCGGCTGGCGCCTTTTTCCATGCGCACGTTCCGGTTTGACGGCGCGCATACCGAGCCGGTCGCCGCTGCCCGGGCCCAGGTGTCCGACCGGGGGATGGGGGAGACCAGGCGGCTGCTTGCCATGTGGGAAAATGCCGTCAAAGCCTGCCGGCCATTGCTGGAGCAGGCCGGCCGCGCGTCAACGTTTGATGCCATCATCCGGGACGCCAGGACGGCGCTGGATGCCGGCGCATACGGCGCGGCTTATGACAGGCTGACGTGTTATCCCTCCCGCCTGGCGCGGCTGCTGATTGAACCAACTGAATATTCGGAATTCCGGACCGCCGGCGGGCGGATTTCCAAACTACTGCCGCGCGAACAAAAAACACTGGCCGCGCTGGACCCGGTCAGCGGCAGCGCCCCGGAATTGGAATGGAAGCCCATCAGCGCCACCGGCAATCGTATCAGCGCCCATGATGTTTACGGCGACCGTGACGGTTTCGTGGCGTTTGCCAACCGCCTCCATGTGCCGGTGGCCGGCAAGTGGATATTGTGCCTGGGACACGACGGCGGTTGCCGCGTGCTGATTGACGGGCAACAGGTGCTTTGCGAACCCCGCCGCCGCAATCCGATCCGCGAAGACCGCAGCAAGGCCGCGGTGGAATTGACCGCGGGAGTCCATGATCTGGTTGTGTTGCTGGATACCGATCATGGGCTGGGCTATGGTTTTGTTTTGCGCTTCCAGGCGCCGGAGGGCGGCGCGCGCAAAGGCATCGAGTATCCGTTCGCCGCTCTGCGGTGAATGGGGTGCCATCTGGAATTTCGAATTTGAAAACTCAAATTTCAAATGGAGGGCGAAGCTGTGTTGAGCCGTTTATATGCGGGGATATGCGGACGGCTCACCGCAGGTTCGCCCTCCAAGAGACGGACCGGCAGATATGCGGGCGGCTCACCGCAGGTTCGCCCTCCAAGAGACGGACCGGCAGATATGCGGGCGGCTTACCGCAGGTTCGCCCTCCAGGGAAAAAATATCGTCATTGGATAAATGAATACCTGAATCCGTGATGAGGTCAGTATGCCGCAGATGCGCGGCGCGAAGGATGAAGCTGTATAAATATACCGCGAATCCTTCGCAACAAAGCAGATGCGGTATAATGGCCTCACCCGCAGGGCGGTCTTTTCCGCCAAAAAGCGCCGGGTGTTTTTTGGTGATATTTTAAAATGCCATAAATTGTTGTTTGTACGCACATTATCTTGACAACATAAAATCCCGTCACGGATTCAGGTGAATAATAATACAATTATCCTTGAAAACGATTTGCTCAAGGCGGTGTTTGACAAGTCAACCGGAGCCTTGCTGAATCTGACTGCCAAACCGTCCGGCTGGCAGGTGCAACGCCGGCGCAGCCTGGCCCGGTCGTTCCGCATGGCGCTCCCGCTGCCGGACCGGCGGAACAATCCCGTCCTGGGCGAAAAGCAGGCGCCGCCCCAGGTGGAAACGGACAACCGCCAACGGCTGGTGTTTACCTGGCGCAACCTCCGCAGCGAGTATGGCGGCGGGGCGGATATCGTCTTCCGGGGGGGCGTTGAGCTTTCCGACGACGGCTTGACCTTCCGCGCGGAAGTGGAAAATCGCAGCCCCCATACCGTTGAGACCATTGACTGGCCGTGCCTGGGCGATTTCTCGCGGCCGCCGGGCGCTGAACGTTTCGAATTCCTGTCCATGAATTACGGCAACACCAGCCGGCGCTGCATTTTCCCGCACTTCAACAACAGCCGCGGATACTGGGGCACGGATTATCCGGTGGAAATTGTCGCCAGCGAAGTTTCTCCGTTTGTCATCGTCCACGGCAATCAGGCAGGATTCTATGCGGGCTACCATGACACCAGCATGGAGCACCTGCTGTATTTCACGTTTGAGCTGCGGCCGGGCATTGAACAGCGCGACCGGTGTTGGATGGCCTCCGGCGACGAAATGGACGGGCAACCGCTGCACGTCCTTTTTTACACGACGCATTTTCCGTTTTTTAATCCGGGTGAATCCGGCAAACTGCATCCGGTGGTTCTCAAGCCGTATGCCGGCACCTGGCATCAGGGCGCCGATTGTTACCGGAAATGGCGGAAAACATGGTATCGGCCGCCTCCGGCGCCGGCCTGGGCCCGGGACGTGTTTTCCTGGCACCAGATTCACATTAATTCCCCCGAAGATGAACTGCGTTTCCCGTACCAGGACCTGGTGCGGTATGGCGAAGACTGCGCCCGGCATGGCGTGCAGGCGCTCCACCTGATCGGTTGGAACAAGGGCGGGCAGGATCGCGGCAATCCCAGCCATGAGATTGACCCGCGACTGGGAACCTGGGAAGACCTGCGCGACGCCATTGCCGCCATTCACGCCCTGGGCGTAAAAGTAATTCTTTTCAACAAGTATACCTGGGCGGACCGCTCCGAAGAATGGTTCCGGAAGGAGCTGGTCCGACACGCGGCCAAGGACCCGTATGGCGACTATTACCTGCATCCGGGCTGGCAGTACCAGACCCCGGCGCAGTTGGCGGACATCAATACCCGGCGCCTGGCGCCCCTCTGCATGCAGAGCGCGCAATGGCGGGAAATCGCCGCGCGGGAATTCCGGAAAAGCATCGCGCTCGGCGCCGACGGGATGCTGTCCGACGAGGCTTTCCATCACGGCCCCGCCCGTTATTGCTTCGATCCCGGCCATGGGCATCATGTTCCCGCGCACATTTACGCGGGCGACGCGCTGCTGGCGGAAACCTTCCGCGGCATAGCCGCAAAAGAGAATCCGGATTTCCTGTTTGCCGCGGAGGCGTGTTATGACCTGCAATGCCGGCATTACTCGATTTCGTACATGCGGCTGGAAGAAAACCACCTGCCGCTGCCGCGCTTTGTGGCCCAGGACACCGGGATCGCCATCACCGTCATCGGGCACAATGACCGGAATGTCATCAATAAAGCGCTGATGTACAGGTATATTTTGAGCTACGAGCCGCGCAATTTCAAGGGCCGCCTGGACGAGTTCCCCCGCACGGTGGCCTATGGCGGCAAGGTGGACGGACTGCGCCGGCGTTACCGGGACTTTTTATGGGACGCCGAGTTCTGCCATACCCTGGGCGCCGCGGTCATGCAAGGGGATGCGCCCCTGGATGAATACGGCTATTCCGTGTTCCGGCACCGGCGGACCGGCAAACGGGCCGTGGTCGTGGCCAACCGGGATGTTGCCAGGGACATGGAGGTTTCAGTCAAATTGGATGCGCCGGCGGCCGGCATGGTGATGGTGACGCCCGAGCGGCCGGAGGCGGTTGCCACGCAGGGCGCCGCCGGAATACCGCCGCTGTCGGCGGCGGTCTTTATGGAGAAATAATATGCACAGGAGCGCTGATAGGAAAAAGACAATGCAACAACAATACGGCCCGGCGCCGTTCTGGACATGGGCGGGCGAACTCAGCCCGGAAAAAATTGACAGGGACCTGAAACGGTTCCGCGACATGGAAATCCGCGAACTGGTCATCATGCCTTTGTACGGGCTGGCGCAGCCTTACCTGGGGCGGGATTACCTGCGGTTGTATGCGCATACCTGCAAGCGTTGCCGGCAATACGGCCAGAAAATCTGGATTTACGACGAATTCAACTGGCCCAGCGGCACCTGCGCCGGACGGGTTCTGCGTGATCATCCCGAAGCGCGCCAGAAAATCATCCGGTTCGAATTCCCGGGCCTCGGCCAGGCGGGCCGGCCGGCCTGGAAAATCGAGGAATACGCCGGGTTCGACCTGGCGGCTTACGGCGCGGAGTGGGCGATGAGTTCCAACGGCTACCTGGATACGCTCAACCCCCGGGCGGTTGGCCATTACATCCGGATGACGCACGAGGCTTACCGCGCCGCGGTCGGCGGGTATTTCGGAGATGTGATTCTCGGATTCTTTACCGACGAACCGGTGCTGCTGCGCGGCGGACGTTCCCTGCCTTTTACGCCAGGCTTGTTTGAACTCTTCCGGCAACGCTATGGCTACGACCTGGAAACGAACATCCTGGGGCTGGTGACCGATACGCCGCTCGCGCCGCGCCTCCGCCGCGATTACTGGGCGCTGGTGACCGAATTGTTTAAAGTCAACTTCTTCCGCCAGTACGCCGGCTGGTGCGGTAGGCATGGCTTGCAGATGACCGGGCACCTGCTTTACGAGGAAATGCTGTCCGGCCAGGTCCAGTTTAACGGCGATGTGTATGACACGCTGGCCGAAATGCAGGCGCCGGGCATTGACATGCTCCAGGGTTTGACCAGTTTCGACCGCCGCGGACTGCGCGAGGCGTTCGGCGGCGAGGCCTGCGCCGATATCACCGGCAAACTGATCGAAAGCGTCGGGTTTTTCGCCGGCAAAAAACGCCTGCTGTGCGAAGTGTGCGGCGTTACGGCGCATAGCGGGACGGCCCAGTTTTACAAGCGCGCCATGGATTATCTTTTCCACCACGGCATCAGCCTTATGAACGACAATTTGTTTGCCGACTCGCAGGGCGGTTTCCGTTCGGGGTTCGGCTGCCATTCCTTCTGGACGCCCTGGACGCGGCATTACAAGCTGCTCGCGCGCCATGTCCGCGCGATGTCGCGGCTGAATTCCGGCTCGCGCCTGGAAACCAACCTCGGCATTTTCTATCCCCGCCAGGATCTCTGGCGGCGGTTCGGGCCGGTCGGAACGTTTTTCGGCAGCCAGCCGCCCGAGCCGGCATGGCAGGCCACCCAGCAGACCATATTAAACCTGACGCACGGCCTGATCCGGCGGCATTGGAATTACTATTATGTTTTCGAACAGGCCCTGGCCCGGGCGGAATTCCCGCGGCGCGGGATGCGGATCGGCGGGTTTGACTGCCGGACGCTGATTTTGCCCGACCTGCACGCGGTATCGGAAACGGATGCGGCCATTCTCAAGCGGTTTCTCGCCAATGGCGGCTGCTTGATTTGCGCGCAACGGCGTCCGCTGGTTTTCGGCGCGGATGGCCGGACGCGGGAGGCAACGTGGCTCCGCGGCCCCCGGGTGTTTGATGTGCGGTGCGGCATGCATACGCTGGCCGACCGGACCGCGCGTATTCTCGAAAAAACCACGACGCGCAAAGTGGCCATCAGCGGCGACCATGCGGATGAAGTCATGCTGACCCACCGGCATGCCCGCGGCCGGGAATGGGTGTTTCTGACCAATTTCGGCGAGCAAGCCGCCGATGTGCGGACGAACCTGGACGGCCATTGGCGGCTCGCGGAACCCGGCGGAATGGCGGATGCCGGAAAATCCCAGAGGCGCCTGCTGCTGCTGCCGACCGAGTCGGTGGTGGTTGTCCGGACAGATCGGAACGCGCCGGCCTTGCCGGCGCCGGCGCCCTCCGGCGCGGCCATGCGGCTGCCGGCGGACTGGTCGTTCCGCCGGC
>JAXGSX010000085.1:0-12618 GCA_040775225.1 Kiritimatiellia bacterium
CCTGGAAGTCATCGTCAAGGCTATCCGCCGCGCCGGCTATCAGCCCGGCAAGGATGTATTCATCGCCCTCGACCCGGCGGCCAGCGAGTTTTACGATGCCGCCAAACGCCGCTACGTGTTCAAAAAGAGCGATAAATCCGTGCGCACTTCCGAACAAATGGTGGATTTTTACGCCGGACTGGCCCGCAAGTATCCGATCATCAGCATCGAAGACGGCTTGGCGGAAAGCGATTGGGCCGGCTGGAAATTGATGACCGACCGGCTGGGCGGCAAAATGCAGCTGGTGGGCGACGACCTCTTCGTCACCAATACCCGCTTTCTGAAAAAAGGCATTGAAATGGGAGTGGCTAACTCCATCCTGATCAAGCTCAACCAGATCGGCACGCTGACGGAAACCCTGGACGCCGTGCAGATGGCCAATCGCGCCGGTTACACTGCCGTCATCAGCCACCGGTCGGGCGAAACCGAGGATGCCACCATCGCGGATCTTACCGTGGCGGTCAATGCCGGACAAATCAAGACCGGCTCGCTCTGCCGCACCGACCGCATCTGCAAGTACAACCAACTGCTGCGGATTGAAGAAGCGCTGGGGCGGAAAGCGGTGTTTGGCGGCATGCTGAAATTTTAAGCCGTTGCCGGCCGGTTGCGTCGAATTGTTTTCGGCCTGGCAACGCAGCTTTCGCGTAAGCCGGATGGAGCGCCGATGAATGTCTGGCTGACAGTCTATCGCACGGCGACAGCGGTGTTTGTCGGCCTGGTCATTATCGGCCTGGCCAGCCTGTTCCTGCCGAAAATCCGGGAAATCCGCGCCCGCCAGAGCGTCGTCACGCGCATGACGGAGGAAAAGCGCGCGGTTGATGAAAGAACCCAGTTGTTCATCTGGCAGCAGGAACGTTTTGCCACCGACCCGCGTTTCGTGGAGCGGGTGGCGCGCGAGGAACTGGGCAAGGCCAAGCCGGGCGAAATTATCTTCCGGTTTTCCGAAACCAACGGCGGCGGAACGGGCGCCTCCGCGCCCTGACCCGCCGCCGCCATCCCCGTCAGAGCCGGCCCAGCGCCGCCAAATGCGCCTTGTGGTAATATTCCGCCAACTGCTTCCAGTCGAATTGCTCCGCCAGTTCCTGCGCATGAAACCGCATGGCGATGCGTTCGCGCAAATCCATGCCGGCAAACACCTGCATGATTTCCGTCAACTCCTCGGCCGACTGGTTGTAATCCGTATTGCGGCGGTGCACTACATACAGCCCGTTTTTCACGCAATCCGGCGTATGGCTCATGATGTAACTCCCGAAACCCGATAGATCGGAAGCGACGGCCGGTATGCCGCGCGCCAGGCATTCCAGCGGCGTATAGCCCCAAGGTTCGTAATAACTGGGAAACAAACCCAGGTGGCAGCCGCGGACAAACTGGTCGTATTCCAGGCCGAACAGCGGATTGCTGGCGGTGACGAAGTCCGGATGGTACACCACTTTCACCGGATCCTCCGCCCGGTTGATCAGGTTGGTGACCCGCAGCTGGTTCAACACTTCATCGTGCTCGTTGTCCAGCATATCGTGCGTCACCACGTACGGCAGGCGGTTGGTGCGCCAGGATTGCATGTTGCGCCGCAGCCGCAGCCGCCAGTACTCATCCACCAGGTTGTTCAAGTCCGGCAGCTGCCCCGCGGCGACTGATTTAAAGAGCCGCTCGCCCAATTGATCCTTGAGCGCCATGCAGGTGTTATGCAGTTCTTCCAGCATGACCTTGCTGTTGAGCACTTCGGCATTCAAGGTGCGGAAAGGCCGGCGCGTAATGATGAACAGCACCACGGTAATGCCCTGATTGGTGATTTTCAGCCGGTGGTTCAGGCGCGCCAGAGCCTCAATCGTCAGGTCAAAGCCCTTGTTGCGGTATTCGTAGCGGCCGGAAGTAAAGCAATAAAGCGTGCGGTTGAGATTGAAATTGTAGCTCGGAAAGAAGTGCCCCATGACAAACTTGTGGATTTTTTCCTTGTAAATCTTGTGCAGATTTTCCGATTCATGCCGGGCGATGAACCGCTCGATGTTCAAGCCGTTGGGCAATACAGCGTCAACCTTACGCCCCAGCATGTGTTCGCATTCCTGGGCGGTGACGGAACTGACCGTTGTGAAAATATGGGCGCCGTGCGCCGCGGCGCGTTCCAGCAGCACCCGCGACTCGATGTTAAAGCGCCGGGCGTCCGCCTGCCAGTTGATGTAAGGCAGATGATCGTAAAACCAATTGTCGCCCGTCGCCAGGTAACGGCCCAGCAGCGTGGCATGCGTGGTGAAAACCGTCGCCGCCGGTAGTTTCAGACGGCGGATTTCCGGGATGGCGGCGGCGCCCATCCACTCGTGAAAATGCGCCACCACCGGCGGCAAGGGCGGACGCTGATCGGCCAGCAGGCGCAGAAATTCGCATACCAGGAACCCAAACGCCAGCACGCCTTCCACTTCGCCGTCGTGCGCGGGCGAACTGATCTTGTGATGTTCCCACATGTAATACTTGATTTCCGGGAGGCGGTTGCGCACGCAAGCCGTATCCAGAAGGATCACCTGCGGCCGGCCGGTGACCAGCCACCTCCCGAAATGCGCGGTGAATCCCAGCGCCTGGAAAGCCTTGACGGCGGCGCCCAGAGGCGCCGCGGGATAGGCGGCCTCGAATTCCACCGCGGCGGTGGCAGGGTTGTACGGCCCGATCAGGCAGTATTGATTGCCCCAACGCTCAACCATGGCCGGCGCCTTGGACCGAATCACGGTATATATGCCGCCCAGCTGCTGGCAAACCTCCCAGGCGATTTCCAGGAGCAGGGCGTGGGGCCGCCGCGCCGCGCCGCCAGCCGTCTTGACCGGATGCGAGCCGGTTGCCTTTTTAGCAGCGGACATATGCCATCCTCGTTCCGCGGGGTTATTCCGTCGAACATGCCCAATCAGCCACTTGCAGCAATTTAACCCGAAACAGCGTTTTGTCAATCACGGAGAATGAAATATCAGGATTTCCTGTTGGATTTGACCGGCTGTTTTCATATACTGCCTTTTCAACATGCTTTGGAAAAAACATTTATGCTGGATCGTGCCGCTGCTGCTGCTGGATGGAATTTTCCTGGGGGTTTATCTGCACTGGCTCAAAACCCGCCAGGCCCCGGCCGCGGGCGAGATGGAATTGGACCCGCAACCGCCGGCAACGCCGGCCTCGCAACTGCGCGCGCTGGCGTTCCCCATCCCTCAGACCCGGCTGCTTGATCCGGATGCCGCCGATGTTTTCCAGCCGACAGCTTCCGGCCGGCCGCAATCCGCGCTTTACGGGTCCACCCGCACCGGCCGGCGCGGCAAATACCTACGCGCGACATTTCACGAAGGCATTGACCTGGCGGCCTGCCGGCGCGACCGGCGGAACCGCCCGCTGGATGAAATTTTTGCCGTCGCGGACGGCCAGGCGGCTTATATTAACCGGATTGCCGGTAATTCGAATTACGGCAAATACGTGGTGCTGACGCATGCCGACCCCGTGGGTAAAATTTACACCCTCTACGCCCACCTGGCCGCAATAGCGCCCGGCCTGCGCGCCGGCCGGCCGGTTCAGGCCGGCCAGACTATCGGCCGGATGGGCAACACTTCTTCATCTCCCATTCCCATGCCGCTGGCCCACCTGCACCTGGAAATCGGCCTGATTTTGAACAGCCATTTCCGCTCCTGGTACCGCGGACAAAAGTTGATTCCCGATCATGGAAATTTCCACGGCTGGAACCTGCTGGGTATTGATCCGCTGCAGGTGTTCGCCGCCCAGCGCCGGACGCCCGATTTCAGCCTGCTCGCGCATCTCGCGGCTGTACCGCCGGCCTTCGAAACCATCCTCCGGACGGATGCATTGCCGGACTTCTTCCGGCGTTATCCCGCCTTGTGGCGCGGCGCGGCATTCGCGCCGCCGGCTTTCACGGCCGTCTGCTCGGAAAACGGCGTACCCCTGGCCGGCCGCAATGCCAATGCCGGCGAGCTGGCGGCGCTCGGCGGCCGGGCCGGCATGGTGCAAAATGTCAACCAGGCGGCGCTGGGCCGGAACGGCGCCCGCCTGATTTACCAGGCTGAAGGCCGCTGGGAACTGAGCCAGGCCGGCCAAAAATGGCGAGCCATGCTGCTGCACCGCTGACACTATAGCTGGCTGGATGCCCTGCGTGCTCCAGGCAAAGCGCCTGCAGGAGCGAGGATGCGCACAGTCAGGCGGCAGACAGATGTTTTTAATCCCGCGTGTTTATCTGCCCCTTGCCTGACGGCTGGAAAATAAATACTAGTGTAGAATACGACCCCTTTATCTTTATTCACCCCTTGCCGTTCAAGGCCGACTTGATTTTCACTGCCAGTTCCTTGATCAAAAACGGCTTCTGGATGAACGGCGCGGCCGGATCCAGCATCAGCAGGCCGGGCGAGTATCCGGACATGAACAGGTATGGCAGGCCCGGGCGCATCGCGGCCAGGCGCTTTGCCAGTTCCCGGCCGTTCAGGTCGGGCATGACCACATCGGCAATCAACAGATCAATTTCGCCTGCATACTCCCGCGACCGCTCCATTGCCGCTTCCGGGGAATTGGCGGTTAAAACCTTGTATCCCATCGTGGACAACATGTGGCTGATGAGTTTCAGCACCATTTCCTCGTCTTCCACCAGCAGAATGGTTCCGCTTTCCCGGCCAACGGCAGACGCCGCCTCGGGGGCAGGCTCCGCATCTTCCGGCTCTATCTGCCGCGGTTGAAAGATTTTGACCGTCGTGCCCCGGCCTTCGCGGCTTGCAACCTTGATCATGCCGCGGTATTTTTTGACGATATCCTGAATCGTGGACAGCCCCAGGCCGGTGCCCTTCCCGGGAATCTTGGTGGTGAAGAATGGCTCGAAGACTTGCGCCAGGGTTGCGGGACTCATGCCGCAACCGTTATCGCTGACCGACATCCACACGTACTCGCCCGGCTGATAATCCGGGTGCGCGGCGCAATACGCGGCATCGCAAACCAGTGTGCCGGTTTCAATGACCACCTGCCCGTTTTCGCTGATCGCGTCCCGGGCATTGACGCACAGATTGGCCAGGATCTGGTCAACATGCACCGGATCCATCAGCACCGGCCACAAATCCGCGGCCGGCCGCCATACCAGTTCGATGTTTTCCCCCATCAGCCGCCGCAATAATTTCAGCGAACCTTCGACGGCGGAATTCAGGTTCAGCGCCCGGGGCGTCGAAGATTGCTTGCGCGAAAATGACAACAGTTGCCGGGTGATGTCGGTGGAACGCAGGGCGGCATGGTAAATTTCCTCCAGATCGTCATGCAGTTCGTCGTTCGGCGCCACGCGCGCCAGGGCCTGCTCGGCATAACCCATGATGACGCCCAGCATGTTGTTGAAGTCATGGGCCACCCCGCCCGTCAGCCGGCCCACGGCTTCCATTTTCTGCGCGATAATCAGCCGTTCCCGGAGTTTCTGTTTTTCCAGGTCGGCGATTTTGGACGCGGTAATGTCCATAACATTGCCGTTTACCCGCAGCACCCGCCTTGATTTTTTCACCGGCTGGCTCGTGATGCGCACCCAGATTTTTTCATCATTGACACGGGTCAAAACCAGCTCCTGCCTGAACGGCTCGCCGGTTTCCACGGCGCGTTTAAATTTCTTCTGCAGGGCCGCCCCATCCGGCGGCGCATAGAACCGGGCATCCTGCATGAAGTTGTTGATATCGTAATCGCGTCCTACGCCGTAAATTCGGTACATTTCGCCGGTCCACTGCATCCGGCGGGAGCGTGCGTCGTACTGCCAGCCGCCGAGCCGCGCTATGGCCTGGGTTTCATTCAAGATCCGGCTGGTTTCGCGCAAGGCGCGGGTTTGACGGTTTACCTGGCGCCGCAACAACAAGACAAACAACCCGCTCAGGGCCAACAGCGCGCAGACGGCCGCCAAAGCCGCCTTGATATAGGGGGGGAATCAGCGCGCGCGGCTGCATATCCAGCCAGCGGCGCAGCGCCGCGTAGTACACGGAGCGCGGATCGTTCTTCATTTCAGCGACATGCCGGTCCACGGCATAGACCAGGCTGCGGTCCGCGCCGCGGGGAAACGCAAAATGCAGTCCGCCCGGGCGCAGCACAATGTACGACGGCACAATGCGCTCGTCGAGCAGCGGCGAAAAACTCAAGAACCGGTCGGCCACCATCAATTCGGCGCGGCCGGTTTTAATCGCTTCCACCGTGGCGGGATAATCCGGACAGGGCAGCAGGTTAAGTGGAACGCCGACAATTTTGCTGATTTCGTCGCGCAGATATTGTTCCTGCAGGGAACCCGACAGCACGGCAATCCGTTTGCCCTTCATTTCCTGGATCGAACGCAACCGGCAGGGCGGCAGGGAAAAAGCCTCCAACCAGGATTCCAGCACCGGCGCGCTGAGCATGAATTTTTCCGCGCGGTCGGCGGAATAAGACATATCCACCATCAGGTCAATGGAATGGTTTTCCAGGCGCTGGATGTTTTCCGCCCAGGTGCTGAAAGTGTAGGTCAGTTCCCAGCCTTCACGCCGCGCGATTTCATTGAGAATGTCAATGAAAATCCCCTGCGGCCGGCCGGCCCGGTCCATGAAAACTTTCGGCATGTTTTCATAGATGCCGACCCGCAGTTGCAGCGCCGACCCCGGCAGCGGCGCCGCCGCAAGCAAGGCCAGCGCCAACCACCACCGCGCCAGGACGCCGCGCGGCGAGCGGATGAATATGCGCATTGTATGCCTCCCCCGCAAACGGTCATTGCCGCCGGATGGCCGCTGGCCGGCCGCCGGCGGTTCAGCGTCTTTTTTCCATCAGGGCATCCGCAAGGTTGCGGCCGGCCTCGCGGTATTTTTTGGGCGAAAAACCGATCTCGCCGGCGCCGGACCAGGGCACATGCACCGTGATGGCGCAAACGCCGAAGGCCTCGGACGCCAGCCGGTCATGAAACCATCCGCCGGCCGCCGCCGGCGCCGGGCCGGCGCGGACAAATTCCGGCGCCGCGAATTCCTTGCCAAGCTTGTGCTGGATGACATGCGCCCATTTCAAGGCTTGCGCATGCATTTCCGGGTGCCGCTGCGCGTCGGGCACAACGCAGAAAATGCCGGACTTCTCGTGCAAGGGCGCCGCTTGCAGGTTCATGGCCAGCGCCGCCCGGCCGGCGCCGCGCCAGCGGATGATATCGCTCTCCAGCACGGCGGTTTCCGGCCGCGCCGGGGATGCCGTCCAATCGCCGGCCGGGTCGGGCGCGGAATGCCAGGCGCCGGACCGCGCCCCGTCGGGATCGGCCAATCGCACGGCCCAGACCAGAAACGGGTTATGCCGGGCGCCGGCAAAGCGCTGCAGCATTCCATCCAGCACCCAGGCCGCCGGCATGTCGTTGCCGCGCAGGCGGGCAACCAGGTACAGGCTTCCCGGAAACCGGGCGCCGGCGTTGTAGGCGTTGGCCAGACGCAGGAGCGGGTTGGCGCCGGCGGACAAGCCGATGGTATCCGCCTGCCAGAACCCGCGGCTGCGATCGAGCAATTGACGCAGGTCGCCTTCGGCATACGGAAACCCCAAAGCCACTTTCATGGGCGCGGCGGGGGCATTGACCAACCAGACCGCGCAAGCGCGGCCGTCCGGCGCCAACTCCGGTCGGCCGGCCGGCAAGCGCATCCACCACTGCCCCGCCGGCTTGAAAACGGGGCTGCATTCAGCGGGATCCCTGGCGCCGGCCAAGGTGTCGTAATGCTCCAAAACCAGCCGCAATTTCCCGCTTTCCGGATTGGCCGCGGCGGGAGGCGGCTTGATTTGGAAGCAAAACCATAAGGGGCGCGCGCCGCGGGGATCGGGAGTGAACCGGATTTCCGGGGTGTCGCCGGCATTTATGACGGCGGCGCCGGCGGCGTTGCCGCCGGGAATCCGCGCGTCGGCTTCCCAACCCGGCGGCGTTGTAGCATCACGCTTTTCCATGGCGGCATTATGACGGCCCGCCATCTGAAAGACAAGCGCAATCTATGCCTTCTTTCAGCCGCAGGCGGGCCACTCCAGCTTCAGCAGCCGCGCGGCATTGCCGCCGTAGATTTGGCGCAGCACGCCGTCCGGCAAGTTCAAGCCGTAAATATTGAACGCGTGGTCAAACTCGTTCGCCGGGAACCATTCGTCTTCGGTCTCCAGGAATTGGAACCAGCGGCAGTAGCCGTTATACTGGTTGGGGCAGGAATAATCCGTCCCCCACAGGATCCGGCCGGCATGCCGCATGAACAGGGCGCGGGCGCTGACCGGCTGGCGCCCCAGTTCAAACAAACGGGCGGCGGTATCCACATACACGTTGGGGCATTTGTCCAGCAGCGCCCCGCATGCCGGCAAATCGGCCTCGCATGCCGCCACGTGGGCGAAAATAAAGGTCGTGGCAGGCTGGGCCAGCGCCAGCTGTTCCTGCTCCCGCAGCAGCGCGGCATGGGAAGGATATCCCGGCGCGCCCCAGCGCCAGTTCAGCGCGGCGTCATCCAGGGCGCGCAATTCCGCATAATTGCCGGCGATGGGCCGGAAACTGCGCAGCGGGTCGGCAATATGATAGAGGACCGGCAAGTTCCGCTCGGCCGCGGCCCGCCAGACCGGCGCCAGACGCGGATCCGTCGGCGCCACCAGGTTGCCGCGGCTGTCGCGGTAAACCAGGCCCAATTCCTTGAAAATTTTCAGCCCGCGGGCGCCGGCCCGGATATCCTGGTCCAGTTTGCGGCGCACGTAATCTTCCCAGTCGGGCGCATCCAGGCGGCGGAAATCCAGGCCGCCGAAAATCAGCATCCGGTCACGCACCGGCGGCGGCAACCGGTAAGGCTCCAGGGCCGCCGTGCGCAGGGAATCGCCGATCAGGTTTACGCCATAGCGGACATTGGCGGCATCCATGGCCGCCAGGGCGGCGGCCGGGTCAAAGCGGTGGCCGCTGTAATGCATGTGACAATCAATGGCCGGAAAACGCGCGGCCGGCACGGGATGATGTTCCGGTCCGCGCCGCATGAAAATCACCCCGGCGGGCGCCGCGGCAGCCGGACGGCCTGCGCCGGCGGCGCCGGTCGCGCCCGGGTCGGAATCAAACAAGCCGCGCAGCAGCAAGCCGGCCCACCCCTGCAGGCGATTGATGGCGACATCGCCGAACATGGAAGTTTTAACTTCATAACCGCCCTGTTTGAGCGCGTCCACGGTGGGGAAATATCCGGCATCATCATTGGCGTAGCCCACAAGGAACGTGTGGGCGAAGGGCGAGCGTGACTTGATGTCCGCGCCGATTTCGTTGAACACCTCGCCCGGCAACCCCAGGAAAACCGCATCGCCGACCACAATCCCCTGTATTTCCGTGGTCAATTCGCCATTGGGCAGTTTAAACCGGCGTTGCGCGTAACTACGGTCGCAACCGGCGTAAATGCTTGCCAGGCGCAGGCGGTCAATTTCCGCCTGATCCGCGCCGCGGTCCCGCGCCGCCCGCAATTGTTCCAGCGCGGCGGCGTGAATGCGCTGCGCGGCGGCCGGCAGCATCCCGTCGCGCACCGGCAGGCGCAGGGGGAGGTTGCCGCCGCGCACGTTAAATTCGCAGCGCGGCTGTATGGAACGAACCAGGCGGACGGCTTCATCGCCGATAATCGCGCCGATCCGCGTGGCGCGCTCGAAGGTCCGGTTGGGTATCGGGCGGCCCAGGGCGCTGTCTTCGGCGGAATAGCCGCCGGGATTGATATCGCCGCAGGCGCCGTTCAGAAACAACACCACGGGGCGATCGGGCAGGCCGTCGCGCACGCGGGCGCATACCTGGCCGGGATAATCGGCGGTGTAAAGCAGGTTTTTTAAATCCAGGGTGGTGGCGTGGCAGGCATGATTGACAATCACCCCCATGGTCTTGCCCGTGCGGGCATCGTCCAGCCGCATGACGTTGACCGCGCGGTCCACCGGCCCGTTAACCGGGTCGCGCCGGTTGCCGCCGACGCCGGCGGCCGCGCCGGCGGCGGCGCCCACCAGGGCCGGCCGGCGGGCCACATCGGCCAGCATGATAACCTCCGCCAGCCGATCCTCCAAATCCAGCCGCCAGCGCTGGTTCAACTCGTTGTCGCAGTCCAGGCTCGGGCCGGAGTGGGTATGCGTAGCGGCCAGCATCAGGCGTTCGGGCCGGATGGCGTTATGCGTGGCGCGCCGGCGCACGGCCGCGACAATTTCCGCGTCCAACTCGCAGACGTCCACCACGCAAACGGCGCTTTTCTGGCCGTTGCGGCAATCGAACACCGCCGCCCGGGCGTACAGCTCGTCGTGCGTTCCCGCCGCCGGGCCGGCGCGTTCCGCAAAACCGGCCATTTTCAGGCCCGGCGGGGGGGTGATCGCAATTTCGGCTACGCCGGCAAGAAACTCGTTCATATTTACGCTCCTCGTCAATTACGGCTGCATTTCAACGGCTTGGCGCACCACTTTATGGGCGAAGGTGCTGTGAAAAACCTGGCGGAACTCCGGCCAGTCCAGGAACAGCAGGAGCGTGCACGCGCCGAATGAAGCCAGCACCAGCAGCATCAGCTTGCGCGCGTGGAACAGTTTTTCCGGGTATTGCACGGGACTCCGCGGCTTGTAGGACAGGTGCAGGTAATAGGCCATGGTATAGGCCAGCGGCGGCGCGGCGAGGATGAGTTCGAAATGGTAGCGCGCAATGAAAAACCCGCCGTTCAAGGCGAACATGGTGGCGTAAAAAAACATGCTTACCAGCAGTTTGTCCTCGGTGTAATATCCGAAGGAGCGCCGGTAACGCGCCGCGCGCGCCGGATCCGCCAGGCTGCGGTATTCGGCAAACCGCTTGGCGGCCATCAGAAACGCGCCGAACATCCAGTAAGCCAGCGCCAGCGACAACGGCGGCGGGACGGCCAGTCCCGTGCTGAACCAGCCGAGCGCCAGCCGGATGGGGTTGTTCAGCGATTCGCTCAGCACATCGGCGTACGGTAGGTCTTTCAGGCGTATGGGGCGGAGATTGTAAAGAATCCCCATGATCCACAGCGCCAGGCCGGCGCCGCCGAATCCCGGGTTCATCCGCCAGGCCAGCCCCAGCCCGGCCGCGCTGAGCGCGGCCCACAGGCCCCAGCATACCGGCACGCTGGCCCGGCCGCTCGGGATGGGCCGGCGGCATTTTTCCGGGTGGTGCAAATCCGTCGGCGCGTCCAGGATTTCATTGAAAACGTAATTGGCGGAAGCGATCAGGCAAGCGACGGCCAACCCCCAGAGCACCCTCGCCCAGACGCCGGGCGTAAGCAGCGCCGGTTGGAAAAAGAGCGCCAGCGCCACCCCGGGCAGCATGAAGATGTTTTTGAACCAATGGTCCGGCCGCGCTACGCTCGCATATGGCAGAATATGCATGTCTGAATTTTGCACGAATATTGGTGTAGAAATGATCCCCGCGCGCCGCGCCCTGCGCCAAACTTGTGCGGTGCAAAATCCAGGTCATGCCCTGTCGGATCAAGCGGATGGCCGGCCGGCGGCGGTCGGGGACGGCGGCGGGGGCGCGGCGGCGCCGCCTTCCGCCTTGCCGGACTTTTGCGGCTTGAGGAGCATGATCAGGTTATGCCCGTACAGTTTCGGCGGCGACTCGGCGGCGCCGACTTTCTCGCAATCGCGCAGCAGCCGTTCGAACAAGGCGTAACCCAGGTCGCGGTGCTCGTTTTCACGCCCGCGGAACATCAGCGATGTTTTGACGCGCTGGCCTTTCTGGAGGAAATCCGTGATATGAGTCAGCTTGGTGGCGTAATCATGTTCTTCCACGTTCAGGTGGAATTTTATCTCTTTGACCACCGCCGTGTTCTGATGTTTGCGCGCCAGCTTGTTTTTCCGGCTTTCCTCGTAACGGTACTTGCCGAAATTCATGATGCGGCATACCGGCGGCTGGGCGTTGGGCGAGATTTCCACCAGATCCATGCCCCGGCTTTCCGCCAGGCGCAGGGCCTCGGAAGTGGAAAGCAAGCCGATCTGTTCGCCGGTATCGGAGATGCAACGAACCTGCGGAACTCGAATCCGATGATTGACTCTGATTGAAGTGCGAATAATCTGCCTCCCTGGTTAGTATTCCGGCGCGGCGGATTCCCGCGCCAATTTTTCACGGAAGGCCGCCAGCGGGCAAGCGCCTTCATCGCCCGCCGCGCGGCTGCGCACGGACACCTGGCCGGCGGCGGCCTCGCGCGGGCCGATCACCAGCATGTAGGGTATCTTGTCCACCTGGGCCTTGCGAATTTTCGCGCCGATTTTTCCGGCGCTGGAGTCCACTGCCGCCCGCGCACCCGCGGCCAGCAACGCGTCCGCCACCCCGCGGGCGTAATCGAGCTGCTGGTCGGTTAAAGGCAGCACGCGCACCTGCTCCGGCGCCAGCCAGAGCGGGAAAGCGCCCTTGTAGTGTTCCGTTAAAATTCCGAAAAACCGCTCAAGGCTGCCCAGCAGCGCCCGGTGCACCATGTAGGGCCGGTGTTCCTTGCCATCCTCGGCAATGTAAGACATGTCAAACCGCTCGGGCAGGTTGAAGTCGAACTGCACCGTGCTCAACTGCCAGGCGCGGCCGATGGCATCCTGGATTTTCAAATCCACCTTCGGCCCGTAAAACGCGCCCCCGCCTTCGTCCCGCTGGTA
>JAXGSX010000086.1:0-12562 GCA_040775225.1 Kiritimatiellia bacterium
CGCTGTGCACCGGCACCACCTTGTAACGGCGGGCGATTTCCGCGGGCACCTGCTGGATGATTTCATTTGGAATGTCATGGTCCGCCAGCACGATGACATCCATGCCCAGCTGCATGGCCACGGTCTTCAGCACTTCCATCTTGGAAAGCACGCCCTCTTCCACCAGCACATCCACCGGGCTTTTGTGGGTCTGCTCCGCCTGGCGGCGCGCGCTTTCAATCTGGTCCGGCTTGACCAGGCCGACATCCCGCAGGATTTCAATGATATAATCGTCGTTGCCGGTCACGATAGTCTTCCTTATTATTGCAGACGTTTTTCCAACAATTCACGCGCCAGGCGGGGATTGGCCTTGCCTTTGCAATGGCGCATCACCTGGCCGATCAAGAACTGCAGCGCCGCGGTTTTGCCGGAGCGGAACGCTTCAACGGATTGGGGCTGCTCCGCCAGCACCCGCTCCACCACAGGCATCAGGGCGCCGCCGTCGCTGATCTGCGCCAGTCCTTGCTCGTCCACAATCCGCGCCGGCATGCCGCCGCTTTCGCAGAGGGCGGCAAAGACGGATTTGGCGGTCGGCATGTTGATGGTTTGGTTTTCCGCCAGGGCCGCCAATTCCGCCAGCGCGGCGGGCGTGACGGACACGCGGCTGATTTCCAGGTCTTTCTCCGACAAATACCTGAGCATTTCCGTCATCATCCAGTTCGCAACCGCCTTGGCGGAAGCCGGCGGCCGGGCGGCGGCGGCCAGGCGGGCGGCCGTTTCAAAATAATCCGCCAGATGCTTATCCGCGGCCAGCACCCGGGCGTCATAGGCGGTAATGCCGTATTCGCGCTCCAGGCGCGCGCAGCGTTGCCGGGGCAATTCCGGCAGGGTTTGCGCCCATTCCTCCATCTGCGCGGCGGATATTTCCACGGGCGGCAAATCGGGATCCGGGAAATAACGGTAATCATGGGCGTCCTCCTTCGTGCGCATGGAGGCGGTTGCGCCCTGATCGCCCAGCCACCGGCGCGTTTCCTGCCGCACGGTTCCGCCGGCATTCACGACTTCCATCTGGCGCGCGATTTCGAATTGCAGGGCCTGGAAAACGCCCTTGAAGGTGTTCATGTTTTTGATTTCGGTTTTGACGCCGAGATTTTTTTGTCCGGCCGGCCGGACGCTGCAATTGATGTCGCAGCGCAGGTTGCCTTCCTCCAGGTTGCACTGGCTGATGCCGCCGTAGGCCAGGATTTGCTTCAAGGCCAGCAGAAACGCAAAAGTCTCCTCCGGCGAATGCAGATCCGGCTCCGTCACGATTTCCATCAACGGATGCCCGGCGCGGTTGAAATCCACGCGGCTGGTCTCCCGGTAATGCATGTTCTTCGCCACGTCTTCCTCGAGATGAATCCTGGTCAGCCGCACGGTTCCGGATTGTTCCGCGGCGGGGGCGCCGCCGGGCAGGGCGGCGCCGGATTCCCGGCCCAGCGCAAAAGACAGCGAACCGCCCAGGCACAGCGGCTGGTCATACTGGGAAATCTGGTAGTTTTTGGGCATGTCGGGATAAAAATAATGCTTGCGGTCGAACTTGCTGCGGGGATTGATCCGGCATCCCAGCATCATGCCGGCCAGCACTGTCAGGCGCACGGCCGCGGCGTTGATCACCGGCAGGGCGCCGGGATAACCCAGGCAAACCGGGCATACCAGCGTGTTGGGCGGCGCGCCGAAGTCCGTGCCGCAGGCGCAGAACATTTTCGAGCGCGTGTCCAATTGCACGTGGATTTCCAGCCCGATATCGGCCGTCATGTTCATTGTCGTTTCCATGCCCGATATTACCCCGATTTGACGGCGCAGCGCGGCCAGGCGGCGGACTGTTCGTAAACATGGCCGACGCGGAGGATTACGTCCTCCCGGAATGCCGGCCCGATGATCTGCAAGCCCACCGGCAGCCCGGCGGCGGTGAAGCCGCAGGGCACGGACAAGGCGCAATTCCCCGCCAGATTGGCCGGCACGGTAAAAATGTCGCCGAGATACATCTGCAGCGGGTTGTCCAGCATTTCGCCCAGTTTATAGGGCGGAGTCGGCGTCACCGGCGCCAACAGGGCGTCGCATTCCTTGAAAACCACGGCAAAATCGTCGCGGATCAGTGTCCGCGCCTTCTGGGCGCGGAGGTAGTACGCGTCATAATACCCGCTGCTAAGCACGTAGGCGCCGAGGATAATGCGCCGCTTGACCTCGGCGCCGAAGCCGGCGGCGCGGGTCCGGCAATACATTTCGTAAGGATCGCCGGCATCTTCCGCCCGGCGGCCGTAGCGTACGCCGTCGAAGCGCGCCAGGTTGGCGGACGCCTCCGCGCAGGAAATGATGTAATACGCCGCCACGGCGTACTTGGTGGTGGGCAGGCTGACTTCCGTCAGGCGCGCGCCCAGCCGCTCGCAATGGCGGATAGCGTCCTGCACGGCCCGTTCGACTTCCGCATCCATGCCGCCGACGAAATACTCGCGCGGCAATCCCAGGCGCAATCCCTGCAAATCCGGCTGCCGCAAAGCCGCCGCCAGATCCGGCATGGGCAAATCCGCGGCGGTGGAATCCAGGGGATCGGCGCCGCCCATTACTTCCAGGAGCAGGGCGGCATCGGCAACGGTCTTGGTCAGCGGCCCGATCTGATCCAGGGAAGAAGCAAACGCGGTCAGCCCGTAGCGCGATATGCGGCCGTAAGATGGTTTCAACCCGACGCATCCGCAAAAGGCCGCCGGCTGGCGGACCGATCCGCCGGTATCCGATCCCAGGGCGGCCAGGGCTTCATCCGCCGCCACCATCGCCGCCGAACCGCCGCTGGAACCGCCCGGCACCCGGGACGGATCCCAGGGATTGCGCGTGATTTTGACCGCGGAATTCTCCGTGGTCGAACCCATGGCGAACTCGTCCATATTGGCGCGGCCCAAAAAAACCGCGCCGGCCGCGCGCAGACGGGCAATGGCCGTGGCGTCATAAGGCGCCGTGTAGCCCTCCAGAATGCGGGAAGCGCATCCGCAAGGCTGGCCGGCGACGTTGATCACATCCTTCACGGCAATGGGTACGCCCAGCAAAGGGGCAAGTTTGCCGGCGCGGCGCTGCGCGTCCGCCGCGCGCGCCTGGCGCAGGGCGTCGGCTTCATCCAGATGAACATACGCGCCCACCGCGCCGTCCCGGGCGCGGATGGCCTCCAGCAAATCGCCGACCAGCGCTTCGGAGGTGCTGCCGCCTTGCGCGAGCAAATCCACGGCCTGCGCGACCGTCAGCGTGTTGAATTGCGGCATGGAAATCCTCAAACGATTTTCGGCACGATAAATTGCTCGTCATCATGGCGCGGAGCATTGGCCAGCACCGTTTCCCGGGGCAACCCCGGGCGCGGCTCGTCCTGGCGCAGCACGTTGCAAAGGGGAATGGTATGAGCCATCGGCTCGATGTGGTCCACGTCCAGCTCCGCCAACTCGCGCATGTAACTCACCACCCGGCCCAACTGCTGTTGGAACAGGCCGGTTTCCTCGGGCGTCAACGCCAGGCGCGCCAGGCGCGCCACATACGGCACATCAATTGCATCCTGCCCCGCCGGGGGGCTTTGATTGTCTTGCATGCCTGATTTAATAGCGTATCCCGGCAGGTTTGTCAATTGCCGGGTGCAAAAAGTGCCGGGCGGAAAGCCGTACGAATCAAAGCCGAGACCTGAATTTTCCACCGCCCAAGTTTGCCGGCCGGGCGCTTCCTGCTTGACTTTAACCGGCCGTTGATATAAAAAAAACCTTATCAGTTTAACGCCAGGCGCGCCGGGCGGGCGCGCCGGCAACACCAGGGGTAAAACGGATGAACAAGATGCATCAATGGAGCAGTGGTTTGATGGCGCTGGCGCTCGCCGCCGGCATGACCGGTCTGACAGGGTGCGCCATGTTCCGGATGAATGTGAGCGACACGGACGTGGACGACATGCCCACTCTGGACGCCCGCTACGGCGCCCAGGATTTGCGCAAACTGAGCCAGGAAGTCGCCGACGAACTGGCCGCCAGCAAGTTCATCCAGGATCAAGCCGGCAATCCCGTGATGATCATTTACGGCATCCAGCCGCGCACCACCACGTTCGTTGACACCCAGGCGCTGACCGACCGGATCAAAACCACGCTCCTGCAAAACTCGAGCGTGCAATTCGTCAATGAAGCCCGGCGCGACCAGTTGCTCAAGGAACAGGGTTACCAGGCGGCGCAGGCCACCGACGAATCCCGCGTCGCCATCGGCCGGCAGACCGGCGCGAAATACATGCTGACCGGCGCGCTGGTGGAAATGGAAAAACGCTCCGGCAGGCAGGTCCGCGTTTCCAAGACCGAGTTGATGTACTACCAGTTGACCATTGACGTCACCGACCTGGAATCCGGCCTGATCGTCTGGTCCACCACCAAGGAATTCGCGCGCCAGGCGCGGAAACCTTTGATTGGTTGGTGATTTTGGTGAATTTATGAAGCAGCTCCGCCAGGCGCACGGCCAGCCCGCGCCGGTTGGCGCGCGGCGCGCCGGCTGGTGTATCCTGGCGCTGCTCATCCTGGCGGCCGGCTGCAAGACCCCGCCCCTGCAGCAGTCCCGCGCGGACTTTTACGCCGGCCAGCCGGAGACCGCGGAACAGAAGCTGGCGGAAATCCCGGCGGAAAACAAAGACGAAGTGCTCTTCCTGATGGAACGGGGGATGATCCGCCACGTTCTGCGGGAGTACGACGCAAGCTCCGATGACTGGCGGCGCGCCGCCGACCGATCCAACTGGCTCCAGACCTACAGTCTCAGCCAGGGCGCCGCCAGCCTGGTCAGCAACGACCGCGCGCTGGCTTTCCGCGGCGCTCCGTACGAAATGACGCTGCTGTATTCCTTCCTCGCCAAGAATTACCTGGCGCAACAGAACTGGGATTACGCCGCCATTTGCGCGCGCAATATCATTCAGCTTCTCGAAAACCGCGACGGCTATCCGGACATCGCTTACAGCCGCTACATCGCCGGCTTCTGCCTGTCCCTGATCAACGACGCCGGCAACGCCGCCATTCAATTCCGGGCCGCGAATGAGCATCTGGAATCCTTTCAACTGGAGCCGGACAGCGGCCGCCTGACCAGCGACACCAACGCCCCGCCGCCGCCGGCCCCGGGGGCGGAACTGGTGGTTTTCGTGGCCATGGGACGCCTGCCGCCGGAAGACGCTGCCGGCGCGGATGAAAGCGAACCCGCGCCGGGCGCTGAAATTTTCGCCGGGGAGCAACTTCTGGGCGCAGCCCGTGTTTTCAACAGCACCGCCCGCCTGCTGGCGGACACCAAGGCCCGCCAGGCCGCCATACAAATGGCCAAAGACGCCGCCCGCATCGCCACGAAGGAGGCCATCGCCAGCACGCTGGAAAGCCAAAACGACGGCCTGGGCGATCTGGTGCGTTTCCTGCTCTTCGCCATGGAAGCGCCGGACAACCGGCGCTGGGAAACCCTGCCGCGCTGGCTCGCCGTCGCCCGCGTCCCCTGCCCGGCCGGACTGGAGCATTACACGGTGGTTTTCAACAACGGCGCCCCGCCCAAAACCGTCACGCAGCCGCTGGCGCGCCGGGGCAATCTTTTGATTTCATTCTGCCGCGACCTGTGACGCGTTTTCCGCGGGCAGCCGGGCCAGCGCCGCGATTTTGCCGAAGGCCGGCCGGCAACCATGCGCGCGTTTTTCAATCCCCGGGAATCGGCTCGATTTCCAGGATTTCCGCGGCGCGGAAGGTCTTGAAGATGCCCGGCTCGATTTCCAGCTTGATGTCGCCGTTGCCGAACCGCTCCCGGATAATCCCCCGGAAAGTGAAAGCGGGCCCCTCGCCCGTCCGGATCACGTGCGTCGGCACAAATTCCACCGGGCGCAGCCGCATTTTTTCGTGAATGATTTCCGTCTGACCCGGCACGATCATGCGGGTATGGGCGACGTCATAATAGCCCTGGCGCGCCAGTTGCAGGGTCTGCCGTCCCCTCGGAACAAAGTCCAGCGCCATTTGCGCGGAAATGCGCTCCGTGCCGCGCGCTTCGGTGACGCCGCGGTTTTCCCCGTTCAGAAACACCGTCACTCCCGGCGGCTCGGTGGAAACCAGGATCGTGCCGCTGTCGCGTTCGAGCTTGAACTCCACCAGCAATTCCCCGCCCAGTTCCAGCACGTTGGTGGACAGCGCCGGCGCATACCCGCGCAATTCAGCCCGCACGACGTATTTCCCCGGCGGCAGCCCGGTGGCGGCAAAAGGCGAATCGCCGCGATATTGATCGTTCAGAAAGACCCGCGCCCCCGGCGGGTCGGTGTGCACCGCCAGGCTGCCGGGCAGCGGCGTCAGCGTGACGTTGACCTTGTGTTCCACGCCGGCTTTGACTTCAAATTCCTCGCGATACGGATTGTATCCGGCCAGCGCCAGTTCCAGCACATGCCGGCCGGCGGGCAGGCGCGGCTGCCGCAGGGGTGTTTTGCCCAATTCCGCGCCGTTCAGCAAAACTTGAGCCCCTGCCGGCTTGGAATCCACGCTCAAGCGTCCCGCATCCGAATCCAGGCGCGCCCGGGCCAGCACCGGGGTGCGGTCCGCCACTTCCACTTCCACCACCTTGGGCAGATAGCCCGGGGCGCTGAACCGGATCTGGTGCCGGCCCAGCGGAAAATTCGGCAGCAGCAGCGGCGTTTTGCCGTAATGCACACTGTTCATTTCCACGTCCGCGCCGTCCGGCTGGGAATGCACCAGCAGCAAGCCGCGCAGCGGCTCCAGTTTCAACTCCACGGGGATGCGCTCGCCGGCGCGCGCGTTGAAGGTAATCCGCTTCTCTTCATATCCCGGCTTGCGCGCGGTCAGCAGATGTTCGCCGGGGCGGACTTGCAGGGTCACCGGCGCGGGCGACAAGCCGGCGCCATCCAGCGCCAGCGCCGCGCCGGCGGGGTCGGAAGTAACGTAAATCTGGCACGGACGCGCGTCTTCCAGCGGACGCGCCGGGCGGCACCCGGCCGACAATCCGATCAACCAGGCCGCCAGCAACATCCGCCCCATTCCGGCGGCGCTATGAATCCAAGGCTGCATAAGCGTTGTTTTATTTCCGTTTCAAGTTGCGTTCCACGTCAATCAGGCGGCGGCGCGCGCGCGCGTGCCGTTCATCCGCGCGGTCGGGCAGGCGGTCGCAAATCGTGCGCAACTGGTTGGCCGCCTCGGCCCATTCCTTGAGTTTGATTGCGCGATCGGCCAGGAATTCATGGTTCTTGACGATCTCATCCAATTCGCGCTTCGCGGTTTCCAGCAAAGTCACGGCATCCGCGTAATATTCCGGTTTCGGCTGGATGGTCTCCAGGTACCATTCCGCCTCCTGCAGCGCGCGGATAGCCAGGGCCAGATTTTCATTTTTCACCAGGCGCTGGTCATACAATCCGCGCCCCTGCAGGAAGGCCGCCCGGGCCAGTTCCCGCAGTTTTTCGGGAGTCAGGGCCAGGGCCGCCAGGCCCAGTTCGTTCTGGCCGAACTCTTCCAGCAATTCGCGCAGGCGGCGGAAGGCTTCCGGTTCCAGAACATTCAAAACCCGGACGCGCCCCGCGCGGCGGCCGAGGGTGATGCGCAAATCCCACTGGTCCCAGACATTGGTGGACAGACCCTTGTATTCATTCTGCATTTCAAAAAAACCCGAACGCCGTATCTCTTCCGCCAGCCGCCGGACAGCCTCGGCGTCAATTTTTTTGCGCTGGGTGCCCGGCACATGCCGGTTGTTTTCCAGGTCGTCAACCTGCACCGACAATTCATGGCCGCGCAAATGCAGGGCGTAACGGAAAATGTTTTGCGGGCTGCCCTGCACTTTTTCGTACATGATTTCCAGATCCCCGGCGGGGGAAGCGGCGCCGCCCGGCGCCGGGGACGGCGCGGCGCCGCCGCCGAATCTGGCGTATACCAGCACGAGCGCCGCGGCCAACACCAGCAAAAAAACCACGAGCGCCGCTATTTTGCCCGCGGGCGCGGCGCCCGGGCCGCGGGCCGGGGCAACCGGAGCCGGCGGAACCGCAAACAGGTTCTGGGGCTCCATGTCCGGCGGCTGTTCGTTGACCACCCTGATTTCCGTCGCGCCGATGGTCAATATGTCGCCCGCATGGAGGCGCGCCACGTGCAAGGGCTTCTGATTCAGCAGGGTCTGGTTGGCGCTGCCCAGATCTTCCGCCCAGAGCCCTTCGCCGGGCTTGAAAAAAAAGCGGCAATGGAAACGCGACATGGCGGGGTCCTGCAGGACAATGTCATTGCTGGAAGAGCGCCCCAGCCGCGCCGCGCCGCCGGACACCGCAAATTCACGCCCGGCATCGGTCCCCGCGACAATCAATAAATTGGCTGTCCTCTTATCCATAACACCGAACATTCAATCCCGGACACTGAGCGCCGCACGCTCAAATTTTGCCCGTGGTTATTCCACAGGCCATTCCATGTCCGCCGGCGGCAGGCCGTCATCCGCGGTTGGAAAATCATCCGCGGCCAGCGGCAATTCCGACTGCCGGACGGCATAAGGATTGCAGGCGCGCCGCGGCGCGTTTGCATCCGTCAGCTTGAGGTTATAACGCGCCGCCAGCCATTCCCATTCGCGAGGCGTAAACCGGCAGACCTCGTCCAAGCCGTTGAACAAATCCACCGGCTGCAGCGTCGGGAAACGCAGCGCGTCGGGCGCCGCCGCGTTAACGGTTGCGGCAAGCGGCGCCGGCAGAACTCCGGGGCCGCCGACCAGGACTACCCGGGCATCCCCCGGCAGCGAACGCAAAATTTCCTCGAACTCCACACCGGCCAGCAATTGCCAGGCGCCGGCGTTCCATTGGAAAACATCCGGCGACAGGCGGCCCGGATCGGTCCGATAGGCGAACAGTTCGGCGCCGCGCAAATGCCGCAGGTCAAACGCCGCTTGCAGTACGCGCATCCGCGCCGGCGCAACCAGCGCCAAGGGCGCCGGGCGCGGAGGACGCGGCGCCATGGCTTGCGCCGGCCACACTCCGGCCAGACATCCCGCCAACAACAATCCCAGACTGATTTTACGCATGGCTGATCTCCTGTTGCAATGTCTTGCGCTATCCCGGCGGCGGTCGCGCCGTCTATGGATGGAGCCGGGGCGCCCTCGCCCCGGATTCCGGGATCACTGCGATCCCGGCGGTGATCGCGCCGTCTATTCCGTTGCTGTTTTCCGGAAGCGTGAAGTAAATTTAACAAATTTTCCCGCCAGGGTCAAGCGCCGCTGCCGGCGCCCGCCGCCCGGTAGGCCGCCAGTGTGCGCCGCGCGGTTTCTTCCCATGTGCGCCGGCGGGCGCGCGCCAGACCGCGGGCGGCCAGGTCGTCTGCCAGCATTGGGTCGGTCAACACGCGCAGCAAAGCCCGTCCCAGCGCGGCGTGATCCCGCGGATCAACCCGCAAGGCGGCATCGCCGGCCACCTCCGGCAATGAAGCGCAATCGGAGCACACCACCGGCGTGCCGCAGGCCATGGCTTCCAGCACCGGCAGGCCGAATCCCTCGTAAAGCGAAGGCAGGGCAAATACATCCGCCTGGCGGTATTCCGCCAGCAACTGCGCGTCCGTCAAATATCCCAACCAGGCCACCGCGTCCGTAATCCCCAGTTCCCGCGCCAGGCGTGGCGCCTCGGGATAACGCGGATCCAGCGCGCCGGCCAGCCGTAATTCCACGGGAAACCCCGCCTGGCGGCGCACTACGGCAAAGGCCTGCAACAATCCCGCCAGATTCTTGTAAGGATCAGGCCGGCCGACCCAGAAAATCCTGCGGAGCGGCGCCGGCGGCCGCAACGCGCGCGCCGGGGCCGGCGTAAACATGGGCGCCACCCCTTCCCCGATCACCGCGACAGCCGGCGGGCGGCGCAAGCCGCGCAGCAGTCCGAACTCAATATCCCGGCGGGATGATTCGCTGACGGTGACGATCAAGTCGGCGCGGCGCGCCACTTCGCGCATCAAGCGGTGATACATCCAGAAAAGCCGGCGCTTGCGCGCCCGGGGCGCGAATTCCGGAAAAAGCAGCGGGATCAGATCATGCAGGGTGACGACGCATTTGACCGGGCCGGGGCGTCCCCGGGGAAAGGCCCGCAACGGAATCATGTAATTGGGCGAATGAAACAAATCCAGCCGCAATGCCCGGAGCCGGCGCGGCAAGTCCCATTGTCCGCGCGGCGCAAAAATCCCGTACGGCAGCAACTGCGCCGTGAAATTTGACCGGCGGTCAAATCCGGTTTCCGCCGCCATGCGCCGCATTACCTGCGCATCATGAAAGAACAGGACGAATTCATCGTCATGCGCCAGGCGGACGAACTGGCGCAGCAACTCGCGGGTATAGGCGCCGATACCCGAAATCTCGGGAAAAATCCAGCGCGCGTCCAGGCCGATTCTCATGGCGCCACCCCGCGATAAACCGCCCAGGTGCGGCGCGCCGTCTCGGCCCAGTCATACCTCGCCGCCTGCGCCCGCCCGCGCTCCTTCCATGCCGCGCGCAAGGCCGAATCGTCCAGCAGACGTTTGGCCGACACCGCCCAAGCTTCCGCGTCAAACTCCGGCATGATCCACGCCCCCCCGCCCAGAATTTCCGGCAATGCCCCGCCGGCCGACGAAAGCACCGGCGTGCCGCAGGCCATGGCTTCCAGCGGCGGAAAGCCGAATCCCTCGTAAACCGATGGGAACAACAGCGCTTCCGCGCCGGCATACAGCAGCGGCAATTCCCCGTCTTCCGCGTCGGCCAGCCAACGGATGCGCGCGGCGCGGGGCGACGCGCGCATGCGCTCCAGAATCGGCTCGCACTTCCAGCCGCGCCGCCCGGCAATCACCAGTTCGCCGTCAAAACCCGGCAAGCGCTCAAACACGTCAATCAGAAATTGATAATGCTTGCGCGGTTCGAGCGTGCCGACGGACAACAGGTAAGGCAGCTCCAGGCCGCGCCGGGCGCGCCAAGCGGCAAGGGCGGCGGCCGGGGGCGCGTCAAATTCGGGGCCGATGCCCAGGTGCACGGCGGCGGTCTTGCCGCGGCTGGCCGGCAGCAAGTCCTCGATCTCCGCGGCGCAAAACCCGGAATCGGTGATGATCGCATCGGCGCGCGCCACCGTCCGGTCCAGGCGCGCGCGCAGATAAGCCAGGTTGCGCGCCTCGGTGAAATCCGGATGGCGCAGAAAACTCAAATCATGGATCGTCGCCACCGCCCGGCCCCGCCGCAGCGGCGGTATGATGAAATTCGGGAAGTGGTAAACGTCGGCATATCCGGCCAGGCGGTCGAATGGCGGCCAGTTCAGTCGTTTCCACGACTGCTGCACCAGCCGGCCGGGGAGCCAGCGCACGGCCCGGCGGGCGACGCCCGGCGGGCAGGCGCCGGCGCCGCGGCGCCGGAAATCGAAATAAAAACAGCTGAGTTCATCCGCGCCGCGCAGTCCCGCCAGGTTGGATAGCAGCATCCTGGTGTAGCGTCCGATGCCCGCCCGCTGGGCGATGGCGGACTGTATATCAAGGCAGATATGCACTGAATTTTTCCATGTTGAAAAAGCCGGCGCGCTGGCGTATAATTACAAAAAATGCATCGAAAAAGACAATTCGAAAAATTCAGCGCCTCGGAACTCTACTGCCCGCAATGCGGCGTTTTGCGCCCCGTGCGCGAACGCCTGCTGCTGGTGCTGCCGCATGCGGAAATCTACGAATACCGGTGCGCCGTTTGTTCCGCCTCGCTCGGATCAAGGGAAGTGACCGGCGGATCGCCGCTCGCCGCTCCGCCGTTTTCAGCAAGATAGCAGCATGAGCAGCAGCAGAATCATGGCGGCGGCCGCCGCCGCAATCCACCCGGAACGGCGCGGCGGCAAACCGCCGCGCTCCGATCCTTCTTCCGCCGGATCGCGCCGGCGCATATAATCTCGATCTGCCAATCCCATATTGTTCTCCCGAATTTCGCGCGGCTCGGAGGTCAACGCGCACCGCCGCGTTTGCCTGCGCCTCCGCCCCGTCCAGCCGGCAGAACTGCCTGCCGGCGGTCAGTCAATAGTGCCATATCCGCCGCATTAAACAAGCGTAAAATCGGGAGTTTGCGCTTGACAACCCGGCAGAATCCTGAACAGTATATTGCCGGACGGATGGAAACAACAAACAGACTGATACGGCGAAAAAACCGTTGCCGCCATGCGCTGCCAATCATCCATTTTCAAGCAAGCCGCCGCCGCGGCATCGGCCCTGCTGCCGGCCGTGCTGTGCGGGATAGACGGCATTGTGATTACCTATCCCGACCGCGAGTTGAATCTGCCGGAAAGCGCTGAATTCGCCGGCATGGAAACCGGCAAGCCATGGGACATGACGGAACTGTACGACATCACTTACCGCTACGGTTTTTACGAGCCATTCACGCCTCCCGGCGGCGGGGTGTGGATGGGGACCGCCTACGATCTTGATTTGCCGGCCCATTTCCACCCCCTCTTCCGCGGAGTCGTATCCGATCCGGGTTACCTCCAGTATTTCACCCGTCATGCCCCCGGCACGCCTTACGGTCCTTTAAACCCCGTCAATGCCGATCATTACAACCGGCTCTCGTTCCGGCATGCGCTCGATGCCGCCGA
>JAXGSX010000087.1:0-12407 GCA_040775225.1 Kiritimatiellia bacterium
AGTGCGCCGCAGCAGTTCCAGCACCGGCGCATAGCGGGTCAGTTCCCAGTAGCGCGTCAGCGCCAACACATTGATTTGATGATAAATCTCGCACTCGTTGGTTCCCTTGTAATACGCAAACCCGCCATCCGGAAACAGGCAGGATTGGAGATAACCAAAGTATTCCCAGGCCAGGCGGTGATAGTCCGCGCGGTCCAGGGCCCGCGCCGCCAGTTCCATGATCAGCATGAAGAAGGCATCCATGTTCGGGTATTCCCCGGCTTTCCGCCGGCGATGACGGTGATATTCCTCCGCCTGCACCTCCGCCGCCGCGGCAATGACCTCCAGGCACCGGGCACGGCGGCGGGGGTCCAGATGCGCCCCCACCCCCAGAAACATCTCCAGCAGCGGCAGCAGTGTGAAACGATTGATGTTCGGATCGCCGGTGCCCGGTTTTTCACGCCACCATTTGCCGCGGACGCCTCGGCGCAAAACAATGTCCAACAAGCGCTCCATCTGCTTCCAGACCGCCGGCTGCCGGCAAGCTTCCGACAAGGGATATACCCAGGCGCGCGCCAGGATCGCCCCCAGGCCGGCGATTTCCGGGTAACGCCAATCGTTATCCGCGCGCACAAACCGCGGATCGAATGCCGAGACGTCCCGGCGGATGGCGCCAGGCTGGAGTTTTAAAATAGTCCGCACGCTTTCATCCAGCCTGGCCAGGTAAGGATTGAGGCTTTTCATAACAGGTTTACTCCCGTGGACTCCCGCGCCACCAATTGCACCGCCAGCACCGCCTCCACCTGACGGCGGTAGGTGATCTTGTCAGGCCGCTGGATTTCCTCCACCAGCAAACGCATGGCGGCCCGTCCCATTTCCACAAACGGCTGCGCCACCGTGGTCAAAGGCGGGTCGGCAAACGCCGCCGCGCTGATATTGGCGTAACCGGTGATGGAGATATCACCGGGAACGCGATAGCCCAGCCGGTGCACGACCTGGATGGCGGCCATGGCCAGGTAATCCTCCACGCAAATCAGCGCCGTCGGCCGGCGTGGCGCCTGCAGCAAGGCAGTCAGGGGCGCCGCAAGCTCCCCGGCTTTGGCGACATGGACAATCCATGCCGCCGGCAGGCGCAAACCGGCACGGCGCATGGCCGCGCGCAGGGCCTGCAACCGCAAACGCACAAACCGCCGCTCCGGCAGCAAGGTCAGATGGGCAATCCGGCGATGCCCGAGTCCCGCCAGATGATCCACCAGCAGGCGCACGCCCTGCGCGTTGTCGGGAATCACGCGGATGCCCCAGTCATGCGGCAGTGTATCGTCCACCATGGCAATGGGCAGATTGCGCGGCCGGCAGGCGGCGCGCAACTGGGACAAAAGCGGCTCCCGCACCGAGCGGCAGATCACTCCCGCCAGGCGGTACTCCAGGCAGGCCTGGATTTTAGAGTCAAAATCGGCCGCATCTTCATATGGCATGTACTTTAAATAATAATCGCAACGCGCGGCTTCCGTCGCGGCGCCGGCCAGCACCTGGGCGGCGTGTTCGCGCCCGCCATCCACCGTCAGGTAACCGATCACCTGCCTCTGCCCGGTGACCATAGAGCGGGCAATGGCGTTGGGCCGGAAATTCAGCTTCGCCGCCAGGTCCAGAATCCGGGCGCGGGTGCCGGGGCTGACGCGGATCGTTCCGCCGGGCTTCTTCCCCAGTACGGCCGAAACCGCGGCGCGGCTGACGCCCAGGCGGGCCGCCATATCTGTCATCGTCTGGATGGATGCGCGGTTGCTCATGAATCAACCAATGATTACACGTGCAATCATATTTGTCAAGCCTCCAGCTGAGCCTCCTGCTGAACGGAGAAACCTTCCCGCCAGGCGAGCGCCGGATGTGATGTGCCGCCGGAGCGGGCCGCTTCAATCACAAAACAGCATGCACCGCGCCGCCATGGATTTTGCACTTGGATCAATCAAGACACAGCAGCGGGCGCAGAGCGGCGAAAACCAGTTCGGCCAGGACTTGGTTGCCGGCGGCCGTAAGATGGACGCCATCGTCAAACGTGAAATGATTCCGCGGGAATCCGGGCATCCGGCGCCGCAGTTCGCGGTCCAAATCCACCAGGGGCAGCCCCCAGCGCGCGGCGAAAGCGCGGGTGGCTTCGCGGTACTGCTCCAGCAGCGCTGCCGCCCCGCCGGTATTCTGGAAGTAGGGATGGCCGCAATAACAATGCTGCTCTTCGATCAGGGGCGGAAACGTGATGACGACGATCCGGGTTTTCGACGGCAGGCGGGCTTTGAAATCGGCGAGATGTCCGTCAAACTCCTCCAACGACACCCGCCGCTCGGGGCGGTTGGGATCATTGTTGTTGCCGCCGAATTCCAGCAGCACGAAATCCGGATCATGCGCCAGCACGTCGCGTTCAAAGCGCTGCATGGCTTCGCGGGCGGAGTTCCCGCCGCGGCCGGCATTCACCACCTGCCAGCCGACGGCGGGAAACGCCTCCGCCAGCATCACGTTCAGAAGATTCAGCCAGCGTTGGCCGGGGTCGGGCATGCGGGCAGTTGCCTCGGTGATCGAATCGCCGAATCCCACGATCGTGATGGAACGTCCACCAGAAAGCTTCAAGATTTCTTCCCTGCCAGGTCGCACATCAGGCAATGCCGGCAATCCAGGTGTTCCGGCGGCTCGAAGGTCTTCCCCGCGCGCGCCGCCAGCCGGCCCTGGACGTGATTCATCAGGGCCATCAAAAAGCCCAGGGCAATGAAACCGCCGGGCGGCAGCACGGCCAGGAGCACGCCCGGCGTACCGAGGGATTGGCCCATGATCGCGCCGCTGCCGATAATTTCACGGACAGCGGAAATCACCATCAACGCCAGCGTGAAGCCGATGCCCATGCCCAAGCCGTCCGCCGCCGACATGACCACGCTGTTTTTGGAGGCAAACGCTTCCGCCCGGCCCAGGATGATGCAGTTGACGACAATCAGCGGGATGAAGATGCCCAGGCTTTTGTGCAAATCGTGCAAAAAGGCGTTCATCAGCAAATCCACCACGGTCACGAACGTGGCGATAACGACAATGTAGCAGGGAATGCGCACCTTGGCCGGCACCAGGTGGCGCACGGCGGAAATCGCCATGTTGGAGCAAATCAGCACGAAGGTGGCCGCCAACCCCATGCCCAGCCCGTTTTCCACGGAAGTGGTCACCGCCAAAGTCGGGCACATACCCAGCATCAGGCGGAAAACCGGGTTTTCCTTCCACAAGCCCTTGAGCAATTCCATGCGGTATTTATTCATTGCGGCGCCTTTCCATCCGGCGTTTGACGCGCGGCAACGATTTTATCCTTGTGCCGCCGGTAAACCTCCAGTCCGCTTTTCAGGGCCGCCACCACGGCCCGGGGCGAGATGGTGGCCCCGGTAATGGCGGCGATATCGCCGCCATCCTTCGCCACGGCCCACGTGGTGTCGGCAATGCCGCGGTTCTTGAACTGGTCCGTAAAGCCAGGCTCGGCGATCCGGGCGCCCAGGCCCGGGGTCTCCAGTTGTTCGGTGATTTCCACGCCGCGGACGGTGTCATCGGCCCCCACGCCGGCCATGATGCGGATGGCGCCGCTGTAGCCCTGGTCGGAGACCGCCTCGAAGGCCGCGCCGGCAAAGGCGCCCTGGCGCCGCGCCACGTAAAAAATCCATTCGCGGCCGCCGTCCTGGATCGCGCAGGTGTCGGCCATCGGGTCGTTGTCGTATTCCGGCAGGACCTGCCGCATGGCGGATAGTTTTTCCGCGCGCCGGGACTGGGCGATCGGCTCTCGGGTCACGCTGTTGGTCAACGCCAGCAAGCCGCCGGCCAAGGCGCTGATCAGGGTCAGCACGCCCGCCATTTTCAACAAATCTTTCATGGCTATTTCTTCCCAAATACACGCGGCCGGGTGGTGCGGTTCAACAGCGGCGTGAAGGCGTTCATGATAACGATCGCGAAGCTCACACCTTCGGGGTAGCCGCCCCACTTGCGGATGATGACGGTCAAAACTCCGCAGCCGATGCCGAAAATCAGCATGCCCGGATGCGTCACCGGCGTGGTGACCATGTCCGTGGCCATGAAAATGGCGCCCAGCAGCAATCCTCCGGAAAGCAGGTGGAACAGCGGGTTAAGGTTATGCGCCGGATCCACGGCCCACAGCACGCCGCTGAACGCCGCCACGGTGAGCAGGTAAGTGACGGGAATATGCCACGTAATGCAGCGGCGCCGCCAGAGATACAGTCCGCCCAGCAGCAGCGCCAGCCCGGAAACTTCGCCGATGCAGCCGTTGCGGGCGCCCATAAAAAACTGCAGGACTGTGGCGCCGTCAAAGGCGAACGGCAAATCGCCGCCGGCGCCCAGCGTGGTTTTCAGCAAGCCCAGCGGCGTGGCGGTTGTAACGGCGTCCACCCCGGCGGCCGGGGCGGGAATCCGCCATTCCGACCAGCTGGTCATGGCCACTGGAAATGAAATCAGCAGCATGATCCGTCCGATCAGGGCCGGGTTGAACGGATTATACCCCAGCCCGCCGAAAACCTGCTTCGCCACGATAATCGCCGCCAGCGAACCAAGCACTGCCATCCAGGTCGGGAGGCCCGGCGGCAGGTTGAAGGCCAGCAGCAGTCCCGTGACCACGGCGCTCAGGTCGCCGATTCCCAGATCGCGTCCCATGAGTTTGCGGGCGCCCGCCTCGGCGGCGACGCAGGTCGTCACGCAGGCCAAGACCAGGCGCGCGGCATCCCAGCCGAAAAAGCTGATCGAAGCCGCCAGCGCCGGGGCCAGCGCAACGATCACGGTCAGCATGATGCGGCGCACGGAATCGCCGGAATGCGCATGCGGCGAGGAGCTGACGATCCATTCAGGTTGTTGATTGTCTTCAGTCATACATCACAAATTTCAAACTTGTATCACTTCCTGGCCGCTTCCCGGGCGCGGCGTCGCGCGGCGACTTCCGACTTGCCCAGGCGCAATAACTGCACCAGCGGGCGATGCGCCGGACATTCAAACGCGCATGAACCGCATTCGATGCAATCCAGCACGTTGCCGTCTTCCGCGGCGCTGAAATTATCCGTTTCCACCAATTCGCTCAATTCGCAGGGCATCAGGCCCATGGGGCATGCCGCCACGCAGCGTCCGCAACTGATGCAGGGCATGGCCGTAAACTGCTCCACCCGGGCGCGCGGCAGAAAAAGCAGTCCGGAAGTGGTCTTGGTCATGGCCGCCTCCAACCCGCCTTGCGCCAACCCCATCATCGGTCCTCCGCAAATCACCTTGCCCGGCGCGTCTTTCAATCCGCCGCAGAATTCCGCCAAATCTCCCAGGACGGCCCCGATCGGCGCGAGCACGTTCTGCGGATCGCGCAGGAGGGGGCCGGTGACCGTCACCAGCCGCTGCGTCAGCGGCGCGCCTGCGGTTACGGCCGCGCAGATGGCCGCGCAGGTGCCGGCGTTTTCCACCAGGCAACCCACGTCCATCGGCAGGCGGCCCGAAGGCACTTCACGGCCGGTCACGGCGTAAATCTGCTGCTTTTCAGCGCCCTGCGGGTAATGCGTCGGCAGCACCACCACCTGCGCGGTCTCGGGCGCCGGCTGCATGGCTTTTTCCATGCCGCGGATGGCGGCAGGCTTGTTGTCCTCGATGGCGACGGCGATGCGTTTGACGCCGAGAATGCCGGCGATCATTTCCGCGCCGGCCCAGACGCGTTCCGGCTGCTCGAGCATGAGGCGGTAATCGGCGGTGAGATACGGCTCGCACTCGGCGCCGTTGATGATCAACGTGTCAATCACGCGCCCGGACGGCGGTGAAAGTTTCACATGCGTCGGGAAGCCTGCGCCGCCCATGCCGACAATCCCGGCCGCCGCAACGCGTTCCACCAGCAATTTGGGATCAACGCTACGCCAATTTGCCAGAGGGGCCAAGGACTGGTCGGCGCCGCCCGCCGGATCGGTCTCAATGACGGCCGTCATGGCCGTCTTGCCGGACAGGCCCGGCATTTCTTCCAGCGCCTTGATCTTGCCCGCCGCCGGGGCATGCACGGCGGCGGAAACGAAACCATTGGCGGCGCCGATCGCCTGGTCCCGCAACACGGCATCGCCTTTTTTTACCAGCGGCCGGGCGGGCGCGCCCAGGTGCTGGGACATGGAGACATACAACACCGGCGGCAGCGGCATGGGTCTCACCGGCTTGTCGGCGGTCAAGTTCTTAAAATACCCGGGATGCACTCCGCCCCGCGGGCGGAACGGCGCCTTGATTACGCGCATGCCGACGCCTCCTCCCGGTGGCCGGGGCGCCGCACGATGATTTTCTGGGGGCACTTGGCCGCCACCGCCGGATCGGCCAGCGGCTTGGCATAATCCATCACCGCCAGCGCGCCTTCCATTTTCAAAGATTCCGGCGCCGCCCTGGCGCATCAGGTGCAACCGATACAGCCCACCTTGCAGACTTTGCGGACCGCCGGAGCGCGGTCCTTATTGCGGCACAACACATGGTACCCGGCGCTCTCCGGCACCAGCCGGATCAACTGGCGCGGGCAAGCCGCAACGCATTTGCCGCAGCCGATGCACAATTCCGGGTGTACCACTGCCAGGCCGTTGGCGGTAATCTCGATGGCATTGACCGGGCAGACCCGGGCACAGGAGCCCAGGCCCAGGCAGCCATAGGCGCAGGCCTTGTCGCCCCCGGCCACCAGCATGGCCGCCGCGCAATCCGCCACGCCGTTGTAAGCAAATTTGCGCCTGGCTTCCCGGCTACCGCCGTTGCACAGCACGATGGCCACCTGGCGCTCGCGCAATTCCGCCTGGACTCCCAAAAAGGCGGCAATGGCTTCCGCGGCGGCATGGCCGCCCGGCGCGCACAAATTGCCAGGCGCATTCTGCTTAACAATCGCGCGCGCGTAATCGGCGCAACCCGCGTAACCGCAGGCCCCGCAATTCACCCCCGGCAACAGGTTGAGCACCGCCGCCACCCGCGGGTCTTCCTTGATGCCGAAAAAGCGCGAAACCAGGCCCAGGGCGGCGCCGCAAAACACCCCCAGCCCGCCCAGCACCATCACCGCGTTAAAGATTTCCGAATTCATTTCACATCTTGATCAAGGCCGCAAATCCCATGAAGGCCAGACTCAACAGCCCCGCGGTCACCAGCGCCAGGGCCGGACCGCGGAAGGCCTTGGGCGGCTGAGCCCGCTCGATTTTTTCGCGCAAGCCGGTAAAGATCAACAGCGCCAGGGAAAAACCAACCGCCGCGCCAAAGCCGAAAACTACGGCTTCCATGAAATTGTACTGCTTCTGGATATTGAGCACGGCCACGCCCAGCACGGCGCAATTAGTGGTGATCAAGGGCAGAAAAATCCCCAGGGCCTGGTAAAGCTGGAGGCTGAATTTCCGGAGAAAAATCTCCACCACCTGCACGAATGCCGCAATCACCAGAATGAACACAATCGTCTGCAGGTAAGTCAGGTCGGCGCCGAACAGCCCCTGGGGCTCCAGCAGGAACCGCGAAACCGACCAGGTCACGGCCGATCCGCAGGTCATCACAAAAATCACCGCCGCAGCCATCCCCAGCGCGGTCGGGATATTTTTGGATACGCCCAGGAACGGGCAAATTCCCAGGAAACGCGTCAGGACAAAATTATTGACCAGCGCCGCACTGAGAATCAGGAGAATGTATTTTTCCATGGCGTTTATGCCCGGGCATGATATCCATCGGTCTTTTTGAAAAATAAACTTGTCGAATATATACGATTGCGTAAAAATTGCAACAATTTTAAGCGTTCCAACACCTGAATCCAGGGCTGCGTCATTCTCAGAACAGACGGCTCGGTACGGCTTGCCCTGCATAGCTTCAGCGAAGTCCGCCAAAGCCGGACGTAGCCCGCAGGGAGACCCCGCCCTTCTATTTCACAATCATTTGCCGCGGGTAGGGCGAACTCTCCGAGTGAGCCGCCAAGCATGACGCAGATTTGACGGACTGCCGTGCGCCACTGCTTGTCCTCCATAGTCTGACGAAGCGGGATGTGGCGCAATCCGGATTTCACTCGCGGAGGCCGGCACGGATTCCCAGCACGGCGCGCAGGCCGGCTTGATGCGCATAGGGACCGGCATCGCCGAATGGCGCCAGGCTGAAAATATCGGAGGGATCCTGCGTGGGAGCGGCCAGCAGATAACTGAAGCGATATTCGCCCGCCCCAGCGGCGATCGCGGCCAGGCTATTAATGTCATCGGCAACCCCGGCAGACGCAGCCGGCGCCGCAGCGCCTGTCCGAACCTTGTATAATTGCGTCCAGAGACCGCCAAGTTCAACTTCCCCGCCGCGCGGCCGGTAAAAAGAGTCCGCTCCGCCGGGGCCGGCCAGGACCGGCAAATGTTTTTGGAAGACATTTTCCCGGGCGGCGGCGAGCGGTGTCCATACGCGGCGGCCGTCGCCGCCATTGCGCACAATTGAAACCACATCGCGGGACCAGTGCCAGGCGACGGCCATGCTCCAGCGCGGATCGTTGAAAAAGCGCGGCCGGCCAGGCTGCTCGGGCAGTTCTTCCAAGGCCAATGTCAAAGCAACCCCCAGAAAATCATCGAGCAGGTCGTCGCCGCAAGCGGTATTGCCGGTTGTATAAGCCAGCGCCAGCAACAGCATGTAACGGCCGGCCCATTCGTATAAATCTTCCGGGTTGCCCTGTTCCAGGAATACCGTCCTGGCCGCCAGCCATTCCTGGAATGCCTTCTCCGCCCAGGCGGGCGCAGCCCAACCGGACGCTGGCAGGCAGGCGGCGGCGAAAGCTTCTGCGCGTCCCGCCGATGAGAATCCCACGCCATAATAAAGAATCATTAACCGGCGAAATTGCTCGGCGTTCCGGACCTGCGCCGCACCCCAGCGCGCGTCGTCCCATGACCGCCGCACACGCTGGAGACTTTCCGCAAAACGGCGCAATTCCGGCTCGGAAAACCGGATAATCTCCGTTTCCGGCCGGCGTCGGCCGGCTTCTAATCCCGGGCGCACAAACGCCACGCGGATTTTATCCAGTTCGCCGGTATCCTCGCCCGGCAACAACTCGCCGGCCGCTCCCGCAAACACGATTTCCTCCGGATCATCGCCCCAGGGCAGCGGGCGGGCAATCCGCCAGGTCAGCATCAACCGCACCGCCATTCTGGGAGGAGGCTCAGGCTGGCCTTCCGGCGCCGGCGCAGGCGGCCTCAGGGTACAAGTCAACGCGATTTGGGGCTGCGAGCCGGCGCCCGGCGGCGCGGCGGCAAGCCAACCGCATAAACGCGCCGCGGGCGGGACAGCCGCGGAGTCGCCCGGAGTCAGCATCGCCGCCAATTCCCGCTCAAGATCGCGCAGCCGCGCATTCCGGGAATTTTCTTCAGGCAGGGCGGCGGCGTCCAGGGCCGCCTTGCGCCAGGCGGCGAATTCGGGACGGTAGGTCCAGATAAAACCGAAGATGGCCGGCAGGGCGGCGGCGTCAAAAGCCGCCTGCCGGGCCGCATTCGTGGGCGCGACTCCGCGCGCCTGCAAATCCTGTTCCACCACCGTCAACATCCGGGCAGACGCAATTTCATCCAACGCCGCCGTCATGGCCGGTTCCGGCGCGCGGCGAGTCCAGAGTGTGGATCCGATTGCCGCCAGCAGCCCGGGATGGGCGATGTTTTTCAAGGCAAATGTCCAGAGTTGATCGCGGGCGGCGGGGGCGTCGGGCAGCAGCCGCCGCAACTCGAAAGGCGCCGTGGCAATTGCCAATACCGGCGCCCCCAGCGCCAGGGCCGTCTTGTCCGGTGAATTCGCCAGGCCGGCACGGCCCAGCGCCGCGGCTAAGCGCCCGTGCAAACCTTCATCCGCCGGATCGGCGGCAGTCAGGGCGCCGGGCAATTCCGGATCGGCGTTAAACACCAGGGCTGCCAGCGCCGCTTCCGGCAGCCAATCGGACAGGAGGGCCAGGTTGCTTAACCGGGTGTTGCCCAGGGCGGCCAGGGCGGCTGCGCCGCGCGCCAGGGGCGAATCGGCGCGGCGGAATCCCGCATGCAACCCCGCATACGCGGCGAAATAATTGTTGTAAAAAAACCAGGCGGCGGCGCTGATTCCGTCCACCGGCGATTCCAATTCCGGACCGGCCAGAAACCGGCCCGCCTCCAAGTCCTGGTGCAACCGTACCACCCACCGCCGGGCCGGCGGGCGTCCGGCGCCCAAGAATTCGCGCACCGCCTGTTCATCCACGGCGTAAAGACCGGCGACGCGCGGCGCGCCCGCTTCCAGCAGCCGGATAAAAGCCTTTTGCAGCGCCGCATCGCGTTCGGGTTGCATGCTGAAAACCGGAGGACAGGCGGCGCGTTCCGGCAGCCTGGCCGTAGCGGCGGAATATTCCGCCAGGCGGGTTAAATCTTCCTCCGCCCGCGGCGACTGTGCCACCGCGTCCGACCCCAGCGCCGCGGCCAGACAACCAACCAGAATTTGCCTGTGATATTTAGCTCGCCGATTCATGGGTAAACAATTATGCGCGCAGCCCGCCCGGAATGCAATACCGTTTTCATTGGGCGGGCGCCGGGTCGGACATGCGCCGACGGCATAAATTATCACGGCGATACCGGGCGGGAGTCACCCCGGCCGCGCGCTTGAACTGCTTGATGAAATAACTCTGATCGCAGAATCCCGAGGCATAAGCGATTTCCGGACATGATTGATCCGTCTGCTCCAGCAACTGCATCGCCTGACGCACCCGCCGCTGGGTTAAGTGCTGTAAAAAAGTCCGGCCGGTGCGCCGCTTCAGGAGGTGGCTGACATGGAAAGCGCTCAAACCCGCGGCGCGGGCCGCCTCTGCCAGGGTCAGGTTGCGCTGGTAATGCCGGTTGATGTAATCCAGCACCCGCAGCAAGGCCGGATGCCCGACCCCGCGGCTGAGGGAATAGATGCCGTCCATAAACGCGTCCAAAGCCTGCATCAGGACATGCGCCAGTGTTTCAAAGTCGCGCGCGGCGATTAACTTGCGCATCCATTGGTGGTTTTGTTCCAAGAGCGGCTCCATCTGCGCGTTATCTTCCACTGCCGCGCGCGTCAGATACCCCATCATCTCAATGGCCCGCGCGCGCAGCACCACCAGTTTGGGCGAGGAAAGAAACATCACGCCGAGAGTTTCGTTCAGCACCCGGCGCGCGCCGTTGCGGTCGCCGGCTTTTATCAGGGACAATAACAGGAGTTCCTTGTCCAGCGGATAATTTTTCGGCCCTCCTGCTCCGCGTTTGCGCTGCTCGTCCATGGCCTCGGCAATCTGGCGCTGCTGCATGGCTTTCCGGCGATTTTCGTCCAACAACTCCGGCTGCCAGCCGCTGATCTGATAAAAGGCAGCCGCAAGCGCCCAGGCCGCCTCGCGGATACGCGCCGCCGGCCAGGACCGCAATCGCGCCACATAACGCCGGGCGGACTCCGGCGCCGCTCCCTGGCGCAGCAAATCACGCAGCGCTTCCTCGTCCGCGCCGGCATGCGCCAGCACCTCGCCGCCTACAATCCCGCCCGCCAGTTCCCGGCGGTTGACCAGCGCCACAATCCAACTGATAATGCCGCCCGTGCGGTAAAACACGTACGGCTCGCCCCATTGCAAGGCTTCCTGGAGGCAACATGCCAGGGCCTCGTGATGCGGCGGCAGGCCGGGCAATTGTCCGGCCGTCCGCTCCGGCAACAACGGCCGACCATCCACGCCCACCGGCATGGCATGCAGCCGGAAGGTGCGATAATAATCCCGGCAAACCGCCAGCAACACGCGGCGCGCAGGGATAAAAACTGGTTTTTTCACAAATTCACCCTTGAATACAGCAAGATTGTTATAAAAAAAACTGTTTTTGTCTATACCAAAAACGCCGGATGCGGTTTAATGCCGCCCAGTTTAAGCATCTGGCAGGCAAGGCTTGGTCCGCAACCGCCCCGGATGGGCGGTGTGGTAACGCAGTATTATTATCATGCAGCATGAACGTCTGGCATGCAGCGCGCAGTTTAAGCCGGCCGGCAAAAAGAAAGGACAGTCCATGAGCGGTATTTTGGAACAAATCACGGAAAACCTGATCAAGGGCAAGGCCAATGATGTCAAGGCGCTGGTGCAAAAGGCGTTGGACGACAAAGTCAACCCCGCCGACATCTTGAACAAGGGCTTGCTGGCGGGCATGAGCGTGATCGGCGAGCGTTTTAAAAACAACGAAGTTTACGTGCCGGAAGTGTTGATTGCGGCGCGCGCGATGAAGGCGGGCATGGAAATCCTGAAACCCATGCTGGCGTCGGCGGGCGTTGAGCCGCTGGGGACGGTGGTCGTCGGCACGGTCAAGGGCGATCTGCACGACATCGGCAAGAATCTGGTTTGCATGATGCTGGAAGGCGCCGGGTTCCGCGTCGTGGACGCCGGCATTAACGTCGAGCCGGCCAAAATGGTCGAACTGGCCAAGGAAAACAAG
>JAXGSX010000088.1:0-12326 GCA_040775225.1 Kiritimatiellia bacterium
CGACCGGCGCGGTGACGCTGCCGGCCAAGCCGGACGATTGGCCGGCGCTGCGCCACGGCATGTGCAAGACCATCCGCGAAAACCTGATGCATCATTTTGATACCACGGCGCGGCTGGAACTCAAGCAACTGGGCGACTGGATCAAAGGCGTATGGAATTACCGTAAATATCGCGCCGTATTCGGCGACAATGAAATCTGGGTGGAAACCCTGACGCCTCCCAAGCCGACCGACAAGGCCGTCATCGGCCTGGCCGACACCCCGGAAAACGCCCGCGATGTGCTGATGCGGCTGTCAGACGATATCCGGCATACCATCGCGGTCATTGTCCCGCGTTTTTCAGGGTTCAATGCCTGCATGACGCAGACGACCGCGCTGCTGCGCGCCGGCGCCTATACCGGCATGACGCCGTTCATGCTGATGCTGGAAGACTTGGAACTTGCGGCGCCGGCCGTGATGGCGCTCCCGGAACTGCGCAAGCGCCAGGCGTATATTTACGGCCGCGGCGATGCCGGCGTCGCCGCGCTGTATCATGTCATCATGGATGAAAACACGGCCGGCGCAATCCTGGATGGCATCCCGTCCAGCCACCGCCAGGGCGCCTATTTCCTGAACGCGCTGCGCTGCCTTGACTTGTCGCACGCCATGGGGCTCGCGGCGCCCCGGCGGATCGGCTTGATCAACGCTCAACCATCGTTATGGACGCGCCGGTTGTACAACCGGCTGGGCTGCCCGGAGAATCTGTTTGCGGCGGCCTCGCCGCGCGAGATGCTGCTGCGCCTTTAGCCGTTGTTGCCGGATGCGAGCAAGGCGCGGTAACGATCGCAATCTTCCCGGTTAAAGCAGCAGAAGATGACCGCCGGCGCCGCCGGATGCCGGTGTTGGAAATCGGCGCAGGCGCGCACGGCAATCGCTGCGGCGGCATCTTTGGGGTAGCCATACACTCCCGTGCTGATGCACGGAAAAGCCATGGAGCGGCAGCCGTGTTCCGCGGCCAGACTCATTGAGCTCAGGTAACATTGATAGAGCAGTTCCGCTTCCCCCGCCCCACCGCCCTGCCAGACCGGACCGACCGTATGGATGACATATCTGGCCGGCAGGCGGTAGCCCCGGGTGATTTTAGCCGCGCCGGTCGGGCAGCCCCCCAGGATTCTGCATTCCGCCAGCAATTCCGGGCCGGCAGCCCGGTGAATGGCGCCGTCCACCCCGCCGCCGCCCAGCAGTGTCCGGTTGGCGGCATTGACGATGGCATCCGCCTCCAGCAGCGTGATATCAGCTTGGATTGCTTGTAACATCCATCAGCTCCCGCATATGGAACAACGCGGATTGGGCGCGACGGCCACTATCCGGAAACGCATGGACAAGGCGTCAAACAGCAGCAGACGATTGACAAGCAGTTCGCCGATGCCCAGCAAGTACTTGACGGTTTCCGCCGCCTGGACGCAGCCCAGCAAGCCCGGCACAAAGCCCGGCGGCCCGGCCGGGACGGCGGCCGCCGCCGGCGGATATTCGTCAAAAAGGCAGCGATAACAGGCGCCGCGGCCGGGCACCGCCGTCAGGGCCTGGCCGGCATACCGGCTGACTCCGGCATGCATCGCCGGGCGCCCCGCCGCATGGCAGGCGCCGGCAATCGCCATCTTGGATTCAAAATTATCCACGGCATCCACCACGCAATCGTAGCGCGCCGGCAGCGCCGGCGGTGTCGCCGCCGACCAGCGCTCCTGCAGTAGTTCCACCCGCACGTCCGGGTTGAGATCCCGCACGGCGCGGGCGGCGGCATCCACTTTCGGCCGGCCGATATCCGCGGCGCGGTAAAGAATCTGGCGCTGCAGGTTATGCAGTTCCACGCGGTCGTCATCCATCAGCCCCAGCGTCCCGACCCCCGCCGCCGCCAGGTAATAGACCGCGGTGGCCCCCAGCCCGCCCGTCCCGACCACCAGCACGCGCGCCCGCAAGAGGCGCGCCTGGCCGGCCGGCCCGATTTCCGGGAGCGACAGGTGCCGGGTATACCGCGCAGTTTGTTCCGCCGTCAGGGTGTTATCCATCGGAAGGCCTGGTTGAAGGTTGGCTGCGCCGCAGCGTCAACCCAAACCGGGTTAACGCTGACGGCCGGACTATCCGCCGCCGGCAAACTCGAGAATTTCAACCCGGTCGCCTTCGCGCAGTTCATGTTCCGCGCGTTGCGCCAGCGGGACAACATTGCCGTTCGCCAGCACCGCCACCCGCCGGCCCGGGGCGATCTCATTCAGCAAATCCTCCAGGCGCGGGCGCCCCTGGTACTCCATGCTGTCGCCATTCACCGTCAGTTGCATCTCGTCGTTCCCTTCCCCGCGGATTTATTGCGTTGCCTGGCGCAGCGCCTGATCCATATCCGCCTGAATATCCGCCACGTCTTCCAGGCCGACCGACAACCGGATGTAATCGTCGCTGACACCCGTGGCCTGGCGCTCCGCCGGGGTCAATTGCTGGTGTGTGGTGGAGGCCGGGTGGATTACCAGGGTCTTGGCGTCGCCGATATTCGCGAGATGCGACAGCAGGCGCACGGAATTGATAAAACGGCGCCCCGCTTCCAGCCCGCCCTTGATCCCGAACCCAACCATGCCCCCGAATCCATGTTGCAGGTAACGGGCGGCGACCGCATGATCCGGACTGCCGGGCAGGCCCGGGTAACAGACCCAGTTGATCCGGGGATCGCCCTGCAGCCAGCGGGCGATGGCCAGGGCGTTGGCCGAGTGCCGTTCCTGGCGCATGCGCAGCGTTTCCAGTCCCTGGATGAACATCCACGAGTTGAACGGACTCAACGCGGCGCCGAAATCGCGCAGCAGTGTCAAGCGTGTTTTGAGAATGAAGGCCAGGTTGCCCGCATCCGGCAGGTTGCCGAAGGCATCCCAGTACACCAGTCCGTGATAACTCGGATCGGGCTCGGTGAATTCCGGAAATTTGCCGTTGTTCCACGCGAAGCGCCCGCCGTCCACGATGATCCCCCCGAGGGATGTGCCATGCCCGCCGATGTACTTGGTAGCCGAACTGGCAATGATATCCGCCCCGTGGGACAACGGCTGGACCAGGCCCGCGCCGATGGTGTTATCCACCACCAGCGGCACGCCCGCCGTATGCGCGATTTCAGCCAGCGCGGCGAAATCCGGCACATCCAGCTTGGGATTGCCGATGGTCTCGACGTACAGGGCGCGCGTCCGCGGCGTGACCGCCCGGCGGAAGGCTTCCGGATCGCGCGAATCTACAAAGCGCGCAGTCCGGCCGATTTTCGGGAAAGCGTGATGCAGGAGCTGGTAGGTTCCGCCGTAGAGGTTGTTGCCGGCGACTATCTCGTCGCCCATGCGGGTGATGGCCAGCAGGGTGTAGGAAATCGCCGCCTGGCCCGAGGCCACCGCCAGCGCGCCCGTGCCGCCTTCCAGGGCCGCCATGCGTTTTTCAAACACATCGGTGGTGGGATTCATCAACCGGGTGTAGATATTGCCGAATTCCTTCAACGCGAAGAGATCGGCTGCATGTTCCGCGCTCTTGAACATGTACGAAGTGGTCATGTATAAAGGCACCGCGCGGGAGCCGGTAGCGCTGTCCGGCGTATGGCCGGCATGCAACGCCAATGTGTCAAATCCTGATTTTTGCATAGCTTGCTCTCCTTCCCAAGGGCTTCTGCCAAACCGATGCATGGCATTCAATTTGCCAGCTTGGCGCAGGATGTCAATCCCAAACTCAGCGGTAAGCGCCGTGCAGCAGGCAATGCGCCATGACCAGCAGTCCGGCATGCAGGAACAGCAGCGGCATGGCGTATTTCCAGAGCCGCGGGCGCCGGGCGCAGGCCCAGCCCATCCAGACCGCCGCCGGCGCCAGGATGGGAAACAGGTAGCGCCCCGCGGGCTGGTAATCGTACAAGACTGCGTACAAGACCAGCAGCGCCAGATTAAAGGCTGCCAGGCTGGCCACCCAGCACAATCCCCAGCGGATAGGACGGTCGCGCGCGGCCCACGCCGCCGCGGCGAACAACGCCGCGGCCGCCGGGGCCAGGAATTTCAGCGCGGCGTAGATTTGCGGATCGAAACTGACCGTTCCATAGTCGAACTTGCCGTAGAAATAGGCCAGGATTTCCGTAAAGAAATTACGCCGCACCAGTTCCGCCAGCACCGGCCATGACAAATGCGGGGCCATGATCGCCCGCGGCCCCGGTTTGTCCACGCCGATGGCGGCGAGCCATTCGGGGGTTGGCGCTGCGGGCAGCATTTCGCCATAGAGCATAAAATTGCGGGCGTACCAGCCGCCGGCCAGCAGCATTGCCATGACGGCGGAGGCAATGGCCAGGCGCCAGAGTGCGCGCCCGGAAAGCCGGCGCGCGCAGGCCAGGCCCAAACCGCCCAGGGCCAGCCAGGGCAGGTAAACCCAGTAGTTCAGCTTGGCGGTCAGCAACAAACCGATCCCCGATCCAAACCACCAGGCCGCTTGCCAGGGCGGGGTGCGGTCGGGAGCGGCGGCGGCGGCCGCGAGCGGATTGACCGTTGCGGCCGCCAGCCATCCCGAAACCGCCAGCGCGTAAGCGTCGGCATTGACGTAACTGCACACATAGACGGCCTGCGGGATCAGGGCCGCCACGGCCACGGGCAAAACCGCGGCCGCGCCGCGTCCTCCCGCGCGGCGGACGGCTGCCAGCGTCAGGTTGAGAAACGCCAGGCCCATCAGGCCGGACATCAAACGCGCGCCGGTATGCCAATCCAGGCCTGCCCAGCGGCGTCCGGCGCCGGCGGCCGCGGCGGCCAGAACGTAATTCAGGGCGGGGAACTTGTTGTAACTGGACGCATTGCGCGAGAAACAATCCACGTCATCCACCCCGTAGACCGGCAAACGGCGTTGTTCCAGGATGAACTTAACGCTGTACCTGAAATGATTGTCTTCATCCGGCGCCCGGTCGTAGGGCACCGTGAAAATCCAGGCCATGACGGAAGCGCCGAAGACCAGGTTGAGCAAAACTGCCGGCCAGCAACGGCGCGCCCAGGCGGTAAACGTCTGTTTCGTCATCGCCGGTAATCCCCCTTGCTCAGCCATTTTTCCAGGAGGGCGTAAAGCACGATGAACAGGTAGCGGCTGCCCATTTCGTGCATCTGCAGCTTGGATACACCCGCCTTGCGGTTGCGCCAGGCGATGGGCACGGTCTCATACGTATACCCGCGGATGATCGCCTTCAGCGGCAATTCCACCGTCAGGTTGAAGTGCGCCGAAAGGTACGGCTTCAGCCCTTCCAGCACGTCCCGGCGGTAACACTTGAAGGCATTGGTGATGTCATTGTGGGGGATGCCGAACAGGATTTTGATGAACCAGTTGGCCAGCCGGTTGACCGCCAGTTTGAAGCGCGGGTAATCCACCACCTGCGCGCCCCTGATAAAGCGCGACCCGAAAACGCATTCCGCGCCGGCATGCATCCGGCGGTAATACTCGTAAATGTCGCCGGGATCGTCGGAGAGGTCCGCCATGACAATGCAGGCGGCATCGCCCCGGAAATGATTCAAGCCGCAGCGCACCGCGTAGCCGAAGCCATGCGGCGGCGGATTGTTGACCCACCGCACGCGCGGGTTGCGCGCCGCCCAGCCGCGCGCCACGCTTTCCGTGCTGTCCGTGCTGTTGTCGTTGACCACCAGCATCTCGTAGTCATCCGCGCTCCGGGCGGCAAACGCGGCGGCGATGGCGCCGAGCGTTTCGGCCAGCGATCCCTCTTCGTTGTGCGCGGGAATGATGATCGAAAAAAATGGCCGGGAATCGCTCATGGCGCAAAATCCGCCACCGCCTGGATCACGCGCGCCTGGCCGGCTTCCGTCAAGTCGTAATAAAACGGCAGGCGGACCAGGCGGTCGCTGACGATTTCCGTCACCGGGCAGTCGCCGGGCCGGCCGCCGAACTTGCGGCCCATGGCGGAGATGTGCAGCGGCTGGTAATGGAAAACCGCATGGATATTGCGGCGGCGCAACGCGGCAATCAAGCCCTGGCGCGCTGCCAGGTCCGGCAGCAGCAGGTAAAACATGTGCGCCGGGTGTTCGCATTCCGGCGGCACAACCGGGAGCCGTACGGCATGCGCCGCGGCCCAGGCGCGCAGCCCGGCATCATAACGCCGCCAGATTGCGCGGCGCTTGCGCTGGATCGCCGCGCGCCGCTCGAATTGAGCGAACAGGAACGCCGCCAGCAGGTCGGACGGCAGGAAACTCGACCCCAGGTCCACCCAGGAATACTTGTCCACCTGTCCGCGGAAAAACCGGCTGCGGTCGGTGCCCTTTTCGCGCAGGATTTCCGCGCGCTCCGCCAGGCGCGGATCGTTGATCAGCAACGCGCCGCCTTCGCCGCAGGAAAAATTCTTGGTTTCGTGAAAACTCTGGGCGGCCAGCGCGCCGAAAGTGCCGAGATACCGGCCCTGGTATTTGCCGAACAGGCCATGGGCATTGTCCTCCACCACGGGAATCTTCCGCGCGGCCGCCAGGGCCATGATGGCGTCCATGGCGCAGCCCACCCCGGCGTAATGCACGGGCACGATGGCGCGCGTGCGCGGGGTGATGCACCGTTCCAGGAGATTTTCATCCATGTTCAGCGTGTCCGGGCGGATGTCGCAGAAAACCGGCCGGGCGCCGCGCAGCACGAAGGCATTGGCGGTGGAAACGAAGGTAAACGACGGAACGACGACTTCATCGCCGTCCTTGATGTCGAGCAGTAGCGCCGCCAGTTCCAGGGCATGTGTGCCGGAAGTGGTCAGAAGCGCCCGGGGCACGCCCAGGACGCGCTCCATCCAGGCATGGCACTTGCGGGAAAACGGCCCATCGCCGGAAATCTGGCCCTGGGCGACAGACTGGGCCATGTATTCCATTTCCCGGCCGGCCAGGGCCGGCCGGTTGAAGGGAATGAACGCCGGGGATGGACGGGTTGGGAATCTCATGGTGTTTACACAAAATACTCGGCCACGGCTGCGCTCAGGACGGGCGCACTTCGATAAACAAGCCGTTGGACAACTCCGGATAATCCTCGGCAAACTCGTCCATCGCATCCTTGACCGCCGGGGTTAAATTCAAGGAAGTCAATTGTTCGAGCGAAAACGGTTTAAAGGCCAACCCGGCGATTTTTTCGATCCGCAGTCCGGTCTGGCCAATCAGTTCCTTCCAATCGCCGTAAGTGCAGGAACGCTTGTGGCCGAAGGCGCGGTCAACCTCGGACAATTGACGCAGGTCGCCTAGCATCCCTGCGCGCTGCGCCAGCAGCCGGTGCAGGGAAGACGCGCTGGGCGCCCCGATGAACATCCGCCCATGCGGCGCCAGGAACCCCGCGTACTTGCGCAAGAGCGCCGCGGGATCGTCCACATGTTCCAGCACGGCGCAGACACCGATATGGTCAAACTTCTCGTCCGTCTCGAAATCCTCGAAATACGTCTGGATGACTTCCACGTTGGGATAACGGCCGGAATATTTCCGGACCATTTCCGAGGCCCCTTCGATGACCACTACCCGCTCGAAATGCGCGCGGATGCCCTCGAGGGTAATTCCATGGCCGATGCCCAGTTCCAGGAAATTCCCCGAACTGATTTTGCAGGTCGCGCAAAAATGCAGGTAGCGCCGCAAGGCGCGTTCGTATTCTTCGTAAAACGGCCCGCCATTGTAGGCTTCGGTGTATTGATTCAAGTCTTCCCTGGACGGCATCATTCGTTCCCCCCGGCGTTTTCCGCGTTTCAAGCGCAAGGCGCAATGCCGGCCGGAAGGCGGCCGTTCGCCCGGGCGCCGCCGCATGGTCAAACCGGCATGGCGCAATGCTTATCACAACCCCGGGCCAGTGTCAAACGGGAAGTGCCGGGAACACGCGCCGCGTAATAGGCGGACACGGAAGAACGGTAGGAACGCGAAAGGCAAAACATCTCAGCAGTGGCCAAGGCACAGGAGATCAAAGGATCATAGACGGATTACTTCTTCTCTTCTCTCTGACCCTCTGCTCCTTTGATCCCTTGCCCCTTTGTGCCTTTGCCCCCCTGGAGCAAATAAGTATGCGGCAAACACATCTTCAAACGATTCCTGGCGGCGCACGGCTTCATATTTTCCCGGCGCGGAGGCGGACTCGGCCAAAATCGGCGGCGCTGGAAGGATAAACGGTGGTTTTAAAACAATCGTATACGCGCCGACATTATGGAAAACGAAGTAATCGTTTACGGCCGGCGCGCCCCGGTAATTCCGGTAGAGGCAATCGTCTTCCATGCAGGTATAACCGACCAAGTCAACGGGACCGGCCGGGCGGCGCGTATGCGCCCGGCCGGGTTTCGGGAAATGTTGCAGGGGAGGATTTTTTGCGTTTTTGGTGGGTTTGAGTTCATAAACGCTGCCGGACAACAAAGCGCAAGTCCTGGAACGGATGATTTTTAACGAGACCGCCCTGGCGGCAAACAGCAGCGCATCCGCAGCCAGAGCCATGCCGGGCTCAATTATCAGCCTGGGCCCGTCTTTACCGGGAAACGCCCGGGCGAAGGGGCCGGCGATTGCGCGGGCGTATTCCTCAAAAGTCGGGATTTTAAAATCAAATTGCGCCGCCAATTCCGGGCGCATCCGGCTGCAAAAGCCCCCGCCGAGGTCCAGTATCCCTGGCGGCCGGGATCCGAACAACGCGCGCGCCAGTTTAAGCATTTCCCCGGCCGCCGCCGCATAAGCCGCGGCGCTGCGGTCGGCCGTCATGAAATGGCAATGCAGCCCATCGACGCGGCAGCGCTTGATCCGGCGCAGCCGGGAAATGATTTCCGCCAGCGCGCCGCCGGCGGCGTCAATGCCGAAACGCGATATGCCGCCGGCGCCGAAATCGAAATTGCAGCGCAACCCGACCCGCAACGGGCGGTTGGGCGCCCGGCGGGCAGCCGCCTGCACCAGCGGCACTTCGGCGGCATTGTCCAGGTTCACCAGCGCGCCGCCGCGCAAGGCGCGTTCGATTTCACCGGCGGTCTTGTACGGCCCGTTGAAGATAATCTTCCGGGGCGGCACGCCGACCCGCAGGGCCAGTTCATACTCCATGCCTGACACTACTTCAGCGTAACCGCCCAACTCGTTCGCGCGCCGGCATAATTGCGGCAGATAATTGGTTTTGTAGGAATAGGCCAGAGACGCGCGCGGGTATTGGCGGCGGAAGGCGTCAAGCAAATCGGCGAAATTGCGTTCAAACGCCGCGGCATCCAACAGGTAGAATGACGGGCCGAAGGCTTTTGCCAGATTATTCAACAATCGCCATGAAAGTTTCATTTCAGCACCTTACCCGTCAAACCACGGTTAAATCCAGGTACCGTTGAATGCGCCCGACAATTTCAAGGTAATGCGTTTCGGAATCGCAGTCGAACAGCGCCCATCCAAGGCTGTCCGCGCTGTGCTCCATGGCCGGAATCCGGGCGCCGATTTCACGGTAAAGCGTGTAATCAAAAATTTCCGGCACGGCGCGCGCCATGGCGTCCGCGGCTGCGATCCGGGCCAGCCGGCCGCTCCGCGTGCTGCCCAGAATCCACGACCCGCAGCCGCGAATCACCGGTATTTCACGGGGGACATCCGCCGGTTCCCCGACTGCGAACCGCGCAGTCGCGGCAATCAAGTCCACGCCGCCGCCGCGTTCAATCAGCAGCGGGATGCCGTTGCCGCCCAGGCGGGGGCTCATCTCCAGCACCACCGCCCGGCCGCCGCGCACTATGACGTCAAAATCCAGCGGCCCGTCCAGGTAATTCAGGGCCCGGCAATGCGCGGCCACCGCATGCTTCACAATTTGCTGGTCGGCGTCGGAAAGCGCGGCCGGCAAACGATGCCCGCGGGGAACCAAATCCTGTTTATGCTTATGGGTAATAACGGCCGTCAGTTCGCCGTTGACCATGAACCCGTCGCCGCTCACGTCGTTCCCCTCCAAAAGTTCCTCCACGCAAACCAAGCCGGAACGCGAATATTTTGCCGCGTATTCCACCGCTAGCCGGCATTGGTCGAAATCCGGCTCCGGCACGACGGAAATCCCGCGCGACCCGGAACTGTCAACCGGCTTGACCACCATGGGCGCCGGCTGCTCCGCCAGCCAGGCGCGCATGGTCTCAACGTTCCGTCCAACCGTAAATTTCGGGCAGGGCAACCCGGCGCCAGCCTGGAAAGCGCGGAAGCGCGATTTGTCCGACATGACCTGCGCCGCGGCGGCCGGACAGCCGGGCAAGCCCAGTTGACCGGCGACGTACCCCACGGCGGGCGTAGCCGCATCGGAGGCGAAGGTCATGATGCCGTCAACCGCCAGTTCCCGCGCGGCGCGCAAAATTCCTTCCAGGTCCACGGTGCTGCAATTAACGCAGCGGTCGGACAGCGCATGCCCCGCGTTGCCGGGGATGTTATCCACGGTAATGACAAAGTAGCCCAGCGCCGCCGCCTGGCGGATGGCGGGCAACTGGCTGTTGCCCGCGCCCAGCATCATGATCGTTTTGCGACGGGGCCGGGGGCCGGGAGATGTTGCTCTGGCAGGGAATGACATGGTTTTGCCCGCTGTCGCGCCCGGCGCCGCGGCCGGCGGCCGGAAATCAGCGCCGGATGGATCAGATGAATTTTTGATAAAGACGGCTGCTGCGGGGCGCGCGCGGGGTGCCCCGGGCGATGTAAACGCTTTCATCCGGCGCATCCTCCAGCATCAGGGCGCCGGCCCCGATGATCACCGAACTTCCGATTTTAAGTTTCGGCCGGAACGTGGCGTTCAGGGATACGAAGCAATACGGCCCGAAAGTCACCATGGCGGCAATGCAGCAGCCGCCGGAAATGTAACAGAAATCGCCAATGACGGTATTGTGGCCCATGCCGGTGTCGGTTAATATCACCACCCCGTCGCCGACCCGCGAAAACGGCTGGAAGACGACTTTCTCAAGGAAAAAACAATTTTCGCCGATCTGAAGGTCCGGCGGGATCAGGGCGCTGGAGTGAAAATAATTCACCATCTTGTAACCCATGGCGCGGACGCGGGCGCAACAGGCGGCGCGCTGCCGGTTCAGGTCGCTGTAACCCATGGCCACGAACATGTCATACGCGTCCGGCGGATACTGTTCCGTCAGGCTTTCAAACGGCGTCACGGGCAGGCCGTGGAAAGTCGGCTCCCGGATATACTTCTGGTCCACCGTGAAAGCGCGGACGTCGAATTCCGAGTCATGGCGGAAATAATAAAAGGCCTGATCCGCAAACCCGCCGATGCCGAAAATCACGATTGGTTTCATGTCTCCTTCCCCTGCGCGGCGCCGGCCGGTCCCATTGCGCCCGATGCGGCTATTTCAATCACGCTTTCATTCCTGCCGGCGGGCGGCGGCTCCGGGGCGCGGTGAATCTGGCGGATGACGTATTGCGGCCGGGCCTTGACCTCGGTGAAGATTTTCGCCAGATAAATGCCGATAATCCCGATAAACAGAATCAGCACCCCGCCCAGGAACCAGATGGAAACGATGATCGAAGCATACCCGAAGAACACGCGTTGGGGGAACAGGATTTTTTTCAGCAGCATGTACACGCCCATGCCGCCGAAGCAGAGCGAGAGCGCCAGCCCCAGCAGGAAAATCAGGTGCAACGGATACGCGGAAAAGGAGGTGACGGCGTTGGCGGCAAGGCGCAGCGACCGCCAGAGCGTATAATTTGAGGGCGTGACGCGCACCGGGCGCCGCACGGTGATCACGCGCGAGTGAAATCCCATCCAGGCCATGGCGCCGACCAGGAACAGGTTTTTTTCCCGCATGGCGCGCATGGCTTCCACGAAGGCGCGCCGCATCAGGCAGGCGGAACAGATGTTGGGCACGATTTTGACATCCGAGAACATGTTGAACAGGCGGTAAAACAGGGAACCGGACCAGCGCCGGAACCAATTCCCCGCGCGCTGTTCCCGGGCGGCATAGACAATATCGCACCGGCTCCGCTCCATTTCCCGGAAGAACAAGTCCAGCCATTCCGGCTGGTCCTCCAGGTCCACGTCCAGATAGAAAACCAAATCGCCGCGCGCCGCCATCACGCCCGCCAGGCTGGCGTGGTGATGGCCGAAATTCCGGGACAATTCCACCAGGACCACCCGGGCATCCCGCGCCATGAGACCGCGGACCAGTTCGCTGGAATTGTCCGGCGATCCGTCGTCCACGAAAATCAACTCGTAGTCGCCCGGGCAGCGGAGCGCCGCCCGGGTGATGCGCTCGTAAAATTCCGGCAGGAACGCGGCGGAATTATACATGCTTGTGACAATGCTCAATTTCATAAATCTGAATCCGTGACGGGATTTTATTACATAATGATGTGTGAAGCAAGCATTTACGATTTATTAAATAGTCACCAAAAGCAC
>JAXGSX010000089.1:0-12313 GCA_040775225.1 Kiritimatiellia bacterium
ACTCCTGACTCCTGAATTCTTTCAAAACGTGACTTTTGAAATTCACTCACTGGAAAAACAATATGGATCAACCTGAAATACGCGCGGGCGTGATTGGCGTCGGCAGTCTCGGCCAATGGCATGCCCGCATCTATTCCGAATTGCCCGGGGTGAAACTGGCGGGCGTGTACGACGCCAATCCCGCGCGCGCGGAGGAAATCGCCGCACGCTACCGCACCCGCGCTTTCCATGACATGACAGAACTGGCCGGCCAGATTGATGCGGCCAGTATCGCCGTGCCGGCCGACCGCCATGGCGCAGTCGCCGCCGAGTTGCTCGCCCGGGACGTGCACCTGTTGGTTGAAAAACCCATCGCGACGCGCACCGACGACGCCGAAGCCATGGTGAAACTGGCGCATGACCGCAACCTTATTCTCCAGGTCGGCCATGTCGAGCGGTTTAATCCCGTGCTGCATTACCTGGAGCAGATTCTGGTGAATCCCCGCTTTATCGAGGCCCACCGCCTGGCGCCCTACCCGCCGCCCCGGCCCGATCAGCCGCCGCGCGGGACGGAAATCAGCGTGGTGCTGGATTTGATGATCCATGACCTGGAAATCATCCTGCACCTGGTGCGTTCCCCCGTCGCAACCATCCATGCCGTGGGCGTGCCGGTGCTGAGCGCCAGCGAGGACATCGCCAACGTGCGCCTTACCTTTGAAAACGGCTGCGTGGCAAACGTCACCACCAGCCGCATCAGCCCCGAGTTGATGCGTAAAATCCGGGTCTTCCAGGAGGACACTTATATCTCGCTCGATTACCAGAAACAGGCCGGGGAATTGTACCGCAAGCAGGACGGCCGCATCGTCAAAAGCGCCGTCCCCATCGAAAAAGGCGAACCGCTGGCGGTGGAACTGGCGGCCTTCATTGATTGCGTGCGCCAGCGCGCGCAACCGCTGGTCAGCGGGGAACAGGGCGCGCAAGCCCTGCGGCTGGCCGCTGAAATCTGCCGGCAATTGCGCGCCCAGCGTTGAATGATGATGAACCGAGGCGGCGGCAGGAACAGGCCGGCGATTATGCCCGAAAAATACATCATGCTCATTGCCGGCGAGTTTTCCGGCGACATGCACGCCGCCGCCATTGTCCGCGCCATCCTGCGCCGCGCGCCGGAGGTCGGCATATTCGGCATCGGCGGCGCGGCGTTGCGCCAGGCGGGCATGGAAATCGTTTACGATGCGCGCGAAATGGCGGTGCTGGGCCTGACCGAAGTGCTGCGCAAGTACTTTTTCTTCCGGCGCGTGTTCAACGCCATGCTGGACCTGGCCCGGCAGCGCCGGCCGGCCGCCGTTTTACTGGTGGATTACCCCGGGTTTAACCTGCGGTTTGCCGCCGCCGCCAAGGCGGCGGGGCTGAAAGTCATCTATTACGTCTGCCCGCAGGTCTGGGCCTGGCATCGCGGCCGTATCCCCGCCATGGCCCGGAATATTGACCGACTGCTGACCATCTTCCCTTTTGAGCCGCCCTTGTTCGAAGGCACGGGGCTGGCGGCGGATTTTGTCGGCCACCCGCTGGTGGCCGAAACCGCCGCCGCGCTCCAGGCGCCGGCCGCGGAGCTGCCCTGGCAATCCGGCGCGCCGCGCATCGCTTTGCTGCCCGGCAGCCGCCACCATGAAATCCAGCGCCTCTTCCCCGTGATGTGGCAAACGGCGCTCCGCCTGGAGCAAAAACACCCCCAGACCGCCTTCATCGCCGCCGCGCCATCGGCCGAAGCCGCACGGTGGATTCAAACGGCGCTGGCGCCACTGTCCAGGTCCGGGCCCGGCCCGAAACGTTTCGCGATCACCGCCGGCCAGACCCGCCAGGTGTTGCGGCAAGCCGATGCCGCGCTCGTGGCTTCCGGCACCGCCACCCTGGAAACCGCGCTGCTGCGCTGCCCCATGGTCGTGGTCTACAAGGTATCCGCCGCCACCTACCTGGCCGGGCGCATGTTGATCCGCGTGCCCTACCTTGGAATGGTCAACCTGCTCTGGCGCCACCTGGAGCCGGATCCCGCCCATAATCCGCTGTGCCCGGAATTCATTCAGCAGGCCGCCCGGCCGGACCGCCTGGCCGGCGCCCTGGAGCCGCTGCTGTCGCCGACCCCGCGGCGCCAGGCGATGCTGGCCGGCTTGACCCGCATCGGCGCCGCACTGGGCGGCGGCGGCGCCGCCGACCGCGCCGCGGAAATTGTGCTGACCGAGATTGGCCTGGCGGACAGCGCCCGCCAGGCCGCGGATTTTTAAAATTGCGGCATTAGCCGCGTAGCCCGGGAGACGCCATCATGCCGCAACCCTTTGGATTCATGTTTTCGGAAGCATTCATGGCGCAACTGGCCGGAGTCGCATTGCATGACACGCACTTTGACGCCAATGCGATTTTCAAGGTTTACGACCGCATCCGGCCGCTGGCGGACGAACTGGGTGTGCCCGCTCCCAAACCCAGGCTGGCCGGGTTCGCTTACTCGCATGTCGCCGCCTTGGGCGCGCAGATCGAATTTGCCGAGGATGGCGAGCCGAATGTCGAGCCGATGATCCATGCCCCGGAAGATATTGACCGGCTGCGGGCGCCCGCCGATTACCTGGCCGCGCCGCTCATCCAAGACCGGCTGAAATTGGCCGCAGAAATCGGCCGGCGCAATCCGGAAGCGTTGGACAAATTCATCGGACATTATAACGAAGGGCCGATGACCACCGCCGGCCTGCTGATGGGCCCGGACTTTTTCACGCTGTTATACGACGATCCCGCGCGCGCTCATAAGCTGCTGAAGTTCAGCACGGAAACCGCCCTGCAATTCGGCCGGGCGCTCCACCAGCATTGGTTCGGCGCGGCCCCGGCGAAACCGCGCGGGCTGCCCGACGACTTCGCCGGCATGCTGCCGCCGGCCATATTCGGCGAATTCGTCGTGCCATACTGGAACATGTATTATGCAGGCCAGCCGGCCGGGCCGCGATCCCTGCACAGCGAGTTGCTGCGCGAAGCCCACCTGCCTTATTTGCGCGAGGCGCAGATTGCGGCTTTCGACCCGGGCGCCGACCAGTACCTGACGCCCGAACTGCTGCAAAGCAAATGCCCCTGCCCGTTCAAAATCCTGATCAAAACCTGGGAAGTCAACAACATGACCGCCGGTGAGTTGGAGCGGTTTTACCGCCGGATCGCCGCCTGCCGGCCCCAGCATATCCGGTTTGTGCTGGATGCGATGGAGCAACTGGAAAAAATCAAGCGGCTGCTGCACGTCGCCCGCGAGCTGGCGGCGGCGTAAAACCCTGATTCATGCCGGCTCAGAGCCTACCGCGGTGGGCGCATGCGGACATCCCACGGCGCGCTTTTGCGCAGGCGCCGGCCCAGCGCGCGGTACACATCCGGCAGATCGAAATGGCGCAGGACGCCGCGCGGCATAACCGAAAGCGGCCAGGTATAATACTGGGCGTCGGCCAGCATCCGGTAAGCGGGCAGGTAATGCCACAGGCGCACCCGCGGCCGGCGCGGATGCAGCAGCGCGGCGAAGGCCGCCGTCACTGAACCCAGGCCGCGGCCGGCCAGCTCGATTTCCGTGGCGCCTTCCGCATACAACAAGTCCAAGGCGCGCAACACGTCGTACACACGCGCGCCAAGGTAATTTTCGCCGAACATTTCATGCAGGGTGGCATATAAATAATCGGCTTTGTACGGCGCGAAAAAATCGCGTTCGCCGCAGGTCAGCGGCTCGGACTGGCCGATGCCGCGCGGGTCAATCGCCACCACCGCCCGCTTGCCGCGCAGCAGGGCGCGGGCCGCCGGGTCAGCGAGCAAATCCGTTTCCCCGGCGGTATGGCCGACGTAGGCAATCAGGCGTCCGGCCGGCAGATGCTGGGGATGCTGCTCCGGGCCGCCGCACACCGTCAGCGCCGTCAGGATGCCCGGGGCGGTCTCCGCCAGGAACTGACCCCGCATTTTCAATTCCGGCCTTACCCTGATATAGCGCGGCGTCACGCGGTAATGCGGCGGCTTTGTTTCCAATTCAATCCCCAGCACTTTGAGGACGGCCTGTTGCAGACGTTTCCCCACCGGTCGGCCGCGCTTTGAAGTCAGGGCCGCGGCCCGGTCCCGGGTGAACTCGAAGACGCGCCGGCCGGGCAGCCGGGCGGTTCTGGTCCGCGGCAAGACCCGGGTGTCGGCAACCGAGAAAGGCGTGATCCGCGGCTCGCGCGCCGGCCCGGCGATGCCGGCATGTCGCATAAAGAAGCGGTACATCGCTTCGCGGTTATGGATGGAATAACCGTGGGTCGTCGGGCCGATGAAGCATTGGGCGGTGGCCGGGCTGCCGAGCAGGGAATGCACGCGCCGGAGTTCGCGGTACGCCGCCTGCGTGTACCGGCAGTCGAAGAAATCATAATACTGCCCCAGCACTATCGTTGGGCGCGGCGCATACGCAATCAACAGGTCCGCCTCGTCCATTCCGTGGGCCAGAATGCCCGGCGGGTTCTGCTCGGCATCGGCGGGAATTTCGTTCTCGACCTGCGTCTGCCAGGAGCAGATGTAACATGACGGCGCGGCCATGGCCAGCCGCGGATCCAGGGCCGTGAGGTAAGCGGAAAGCGTGCCGCCGCCGGAATTGCCCGTGACCCCGACGCGCGCGGGATCGACTTCCGGCCGGGTAAACAGGTAATCCAGGGCGCGGATGGCGTCGTAGACGCGCCAGGCGCCGAAGAAATCATCCGTCAGCACCATCTGGTTGCCCAGCAGGTTGTGCGCGTGACAGAGCCCCGGCATGGGCGCGCCCCGGGGCCGGTCGTGCTGCCAGCGCTCGCCCTGGCTGATCGGGTCCATCAGCAGGCACACAAAGCCCTTGTCGGCCAAGCCCTGCGCGAAACTGTAATACGGCTCAGCCTGCTTGCCGTTCAGCGCGTGGCCGCATAATCCCAGCACGGCCGGCGCCGGGGCATCGAGTTTCAGCGGCAGGTAGAGATTGGCGGTGACGTAAAATTCCGGCCGGCTCTGGAAAACGATTTTATCCAGCGTAAAATTCGGGTTATCGGCGCGGCCCGTAACGCGCGCGGCCAACGCGCATTTCGTTTTCGGGAAATACGGCTGGAAGGATTGCGCCGCCAGTTCGCGCACGGCGCGCGCGTAATTTTCAGCTTCGCGCCGGGTGCGCAGGCGGGCCAGGCGTTCCCGGCGGGCGGCCATGGCGGCGCGCACGCGCTGAACGAAATATTCATGCACCATCTGCGGATAACGGTTGTTGTACAATGCCGGCGTCGTCATGGCGATGTCCCTCCCTTTTTGATCAATCAAACCATAAGCGCGCCGTTCTTGTCAAAACAAGATTGCAATCCCGGGTGCCGGGTATAAGACAAATTTGTTGGTGTTCTTAGACACGCGCCAAAAAACAGGCATGGCTCAGCACAGCTTCGCCCTCCAGCGGCATAAAACGGATGTGCGCAATCTTATTGGAGGGCGAAGCTGTGCTGAGCCATACCGGCCTTACATGCATTTCTCTAAAAACCGTTAGGCCTGGAATTGAATCAACTTTTCTGACTTATGCCCACTCAAACTGCCGCGGCGTAGTGCATAGGCTTGACTTGCCCCGGCAAGATGGATATCTTCCAAACACGCTTGGCCCATCATAGCCTACTTTCCGCCGAACGCGGGCGGCAAGACAAAACAGGCGCAGGCCAGGCAATCAATCAGGATCAGAGAGGAACCGAACCATGTATTACGCCGGCAGTTGCAGCACCGACATCACCCCGCCCGTAGGATACCTGCTCCAGGGACACTCCGCCCGCAAGCAACCATCCCGGATGGTGCACGACCCATTATACCTTAAGGCCCTGACGATATCCGACGGCCGGGAGCGCGTCGCCCTGATTACCTCCGACCTGGTGTATTTCGACAAAAAACTTACCGCCGCCATCAAGGACGGCATCGCGCAGCGCACCGGCCTGCCGGCCGCCCAAGTCATGCTCACCGCGGCGCATACCCATACCGGGCCGTTCACCTTTTCCTCGCAAACGGAAGACGAACGCCTGTTGCCGGACTACCTTGCGCTGCTGGTGAAAAAAGCCGTGGGCGCGGTGATGGAGGCCGTCCAGCGCGAGGCGCCGGCAATGCTGCGCTGGGGCACGGGCCGGACGAACATCGGCGCTATTAACCGGCGCAGCAAGGACAGCCAGGGCCGGTTCCAGATGGCGCCCAACCCGGACCGTCCGATTGATCCGCAAGTGACGGCGCTGGCGGTGTGCGACTCCGCAGGCCGGCCGCGGGCGATGCTCTGCAATTACACCTGCCACCCGACCGTGCTGGCCACGGACATCTACCAGATTTCCGCCGATTACCCCGGTGTGACCCAACGCGTGCTGCAGCAGATGTACCCCGGCGCCCTGGCGATGTTCACCAACGGCTGCTGCGGCGACGTGCGCCCGGCGATCATTGACCCGGCCACCGGCGAATTCAAGGGCGGGTCTTTCGCGGATACCGAACGCATGGGGCACACCCTGGCCGGCGCCGTGATTGCAGCCCTGGAACAGAGCGAAGAACTGCCGCCGGGCAATGTCGCTGGGCGCCTGGTGTCGCTGGAATTGCCGCTGGACCAGTCGCTGCTGCCGACTGACGCCGGACGCCTGGAACACGCCTATCAAACCCACCAGCGCAGCCAGACTTCGCATGACGGGTCCGGCTTGGAAGCCTGGCGCGATTACTGGAAACAACAATTGGCCGCGGGCGCGCCCATACCCGCCGCTGTACCGATGGACATTCAGGCCCTGCATATCGGGCCGGCGCGGGTGGCCGGGATTGCCGGCGAAACCATGGTGGAGATCGGGTTGCGGATCAAAGCCGAAGCTTCCGCCAGGAAACACAAACTGCTGCTCTGCGGCGACGCCAACGGCGTGATCGGCTACCTGCCCACGACGGCCGCCTTGAGCGAGGGCGGGTATGAAACCAACAGTTTCATCCACAAGTTTTACTCCGCGCCCTACGCCCCGGGCATGGACGACAAGCTGGTGCAAGCCATGGTGGAACTGCTGGACTGAAACGGCAGCCCCGGCCGCATTTTAGCATCTTCCGGCAAAATCAAAGCCAATGAATTGTTCAAACGTTTTCCTTGGAGCCGGGGTGCCCTCACCCCGGCCGCAGACCGGGACGGGGGCGTCCCGGCTCCAGGAAGCGGCTGTTCGCCGGCGTCAAACCCTGAGCAAGGTCGGAGGGCAGCCGAATAATATTTGCCCTGCCGTCCGGCCTTTTGTATATTTCCGGAATGACCGTTATAACGTTTGAAAAACTGACGGCATTCGGCGAACGCCTGCTGGCCGCGCGCGGTTTTCGCGCCGCCGACGCCGGTTACATCGCCGAAACGGCCGTGCTGACCCAGGCCGGCGGCTTGTCTTCGCACGGCGTGATACAGTTTCATCGGCTGATGCATCAACCGGGAGTGCTTGACCCGAAAAGCCGGCCCGTTTTAGAGCGCAATCGCGGCCCGATAGCCGTCCTGAATTGCGAAGGCTGCTACAGTCAGATCGCCCTCCGCCAGGCCTTGATTCTGGGCGAGCGCAAGGCGCGCAAATACGGGCTGGGCATGGTTGCCGTACGCAACGGATCATGGCTGGGCGGACTTGGCGCCCACGTTTTGCCGCTGGTTCAACGCGGCTTGATCGTGCAGTTCTGGGCCCAATATTCAGCTTACCGCGACAGCGCGCCCCATGGCGGGATTGACGCGCGACTCTCGACCAACCCCGTTTGCCTGGGATTCCCCGCCGGCGCGGCCGGCCGGCTGGTGCTCGCTGATTTTTCCACCGCCGCCATGTCCATGGGCCGGGCCGTCCGCATGGCCCGGGACAATCAGCGGGCGGACGCGCCATGTTTCTATGATAAAAACGGACGTCTGACCGATGATCCGCGCGTCGTGCCCGCCGGCGGCGCCATTGCCTTGATGGGCGGGAAGGCCAACGGGTTTAAGGGCTTTGCCTTCGCCCTGTGGGCCGAGGCTCTGGCGGCCATGGCCGGCGGCCGCACCAACAATCCCAGGGCGCCGCAGCGCCAGAATTTCAACCTGCTGGTGCTGGATCCGGCGGCGTTCGGCGATCCGGAACATTACCGCCGCGAGATGCGCCGGCTGGCGCGCTGGGTCAAAACCAGCCGCCCGCAACCGGGGTCGGACGGAGTCCGCCTGCCCGGCGAACGATTTCTTGCCGCCATCGCCGGCGCCCGGCGCCGGGGCGTACCGGTGGACGCCAAACTGCTGGAGCTGCTGAACCGGCAGGCCGATAAATGGGGCGTGCCGCGCCTGAACGCATGATATATCCCGGACTCCAAAAGGTTTTTCACGGGGCGCGGAGCACGCAAGAAACATCTCAAATAAAAGGGAAAATATGAATCGCACACGCGTCGGCGTCATTGGCTGCGGCAAAATCAGCGCGGCTTATTTCAAGGCCGCCAAGTCATTCGGCAACCTGGAATATGCCTATTGTGCCGACTTAAATCCCGCGGCGGCGCGGGCGGCGGCGGAAACTTATAGCTGCCAGGCCTTGGAGGTTGAGGAAATCCTCCGGCGGCCGGATGCGCCGGTAATCCTGAACCTGACCACGCCGCAGGCGCATGTTGCCGTCAACACCCAGGCGCTGCGACATGGAAAGCATGTTTATTGCGAAAAACCGCTGGCGCTTTCCGTGGAGGATGCCCGGCCGATGCTGGCGCTGGCGCGGGAACGCAACCTGCGCGTCGGCTGCGCGCCGGACACCTTTCTCGGCGGCGGCCTGCAAACCTGCCGCAAACTGGTGGACGACGGCTGGATCGGCCGGCCGATTTCCGGCACGGCGGTGATGATGGCGCCGGGACACGAGCATTGGCATCCCAATCCGGCTTTTTATTACCAGCAAGGCGGCGGCGCCCTGTTTGACATGGGACCCTATTACCTGACAGCGCTGGCAGCCTTGCTCGGTCCGGCGCAAGCGGTAACGGCCATGGCCGGCCGGGGATTCGCCCAGCGGACCTGCACCACGGAAGCGCGGTTCGGCGAGCGGCTGCCGGTGGAGGTCAATACCCATGTGGCCGGAGTGGTCCGTTTCCGGTGCGGCGCGCTGGTGACCGTCATCATGAGCTTTGACGTGGCCAAGCATTCCTGCCCCTGCCTGGAACTGCATGGAACGCTAGGCAGCCTGTCGCTGCCGGACCCCAACCGGTTCGGCGGGCCGGTGCGTTTCGCCCGGCGCCGGCAGGATTGGAGCGAGGCGCCGCTGCTGTTCGGCAATGAAGAAAATTCCCGCAGCATCGGCCTGGCCGACATGGCGCAAGCCATCCAAGCCGGCCGGCCGCACCGCTGCAGCGGTGAACTGGCGCTGCATGTGCTGGAAATCATGTGCGCCCTGGAGCAGTCCGCGGCAGAAAAACGGGAAATTGAATTGGCCACGACCTGCGAGCGGCCCGCGCCGCTGCCGGCGGGCCTGTTGCCGGGAGAGCTGGCTTGAAATCAAACATGAAAGCGCTGATGATCCAGGGCGGCTGGCAGGGACACGAGCCGGCGCAGACGGCGGCGATCATGGCCGCGGCCTTGCGGGATGACGGGATGGCCGTGGATGTGGTTGATTCCCTGGACCCGTTGGCGGATGCGGAGCGCTTGGGGCAATATGCCTTGATTTCAATTTGCTGGACCATGGGCGAAATCGCCAAGGAACAACTGCAGGGACTGCTGCAAGCGGTGAAAGGCGGCACGGGCTTTGCCGGATGGCATGGCGGAGCGGGCGACGCCTTCCGCGCCAAAACCGAATACCAGTTTATGGTCGGCGGGCAATGGGTGGCACATCCGGGCGGCATCATGGACTACACGGTCCGCATCACCGATCACGCCGACCCGGTGATGGCCGGGTTGGATGACTTTGCCATGCATTCGGAGCAATATTACATGCACGTGGACCCCGGCAATCATGTGCTGGCGGTAACGGAGTTTGACGGGCAACACGCACCCTGGGTCGCCGGCACGGTCATGCCGGTGGCATGGAAACGGCATTATGGCGCCGGGCGCGTTTTTTATTGTTCGTTGGGCCATGTGGCGGCCGATTTTACACCACCGGTCGTCACCATCATGCGCCGCGGCATGCTTTGGGCGGCCCGGCACGGCAAGAGTTGATGGTTGTTTTGCCGGAGGCGTGATATGCGCATTGGCTCAAAGATTAATGAACATGAATCGGGAAACGAGACCAGCGAGGCGCGCCGTGAGGTACATCGAGGAAATAATCCGCACGCTCCGCGGACAGAAGGTGATTCTCGACACCGACCTGGCAGCGCTATATGGCGTCGAAACGGGCGCTCTGAATCGGGCGGTGAAACGAAACGCCCGTTGTTTTCCATCAGACTTCGTGTTTCGCTTGACCGCCGAAGAGGACGAGGCTTTGAGATGCCAAATTGGCATCTCAAAGTGCAAGGGCGGACGGCGCTATGTTCCCAACGCCTTCACGGAACATGGGGCGGGTATCGCACCGCCGCAGAAGACGACGTTGGGCAAGGAGCATTGAATGAATCGTTGTCTGTTGCCGCTATGCGGAAGTGAAGCAGATGGCCCAACCAGAGAAATCCAGCGCACACCGTAAACCGCGCCGATGATTTGTGTCCGTGACCCGCGCGCGGGGCGCCGAAGGGCAAGCGCTGACGTTCGGATGCGGAAAATTGAAATGAGTATCACGGGGATGCAGAGGCGCATAGCGTTAAGTTGCCCGGCGGCAACCAGCACAGCGCCGGTTAACGCCGGAATTGGACTGCGCGTTCGTAGCGCCGTACTTCTTCCAGCCAGGCGGCCCCTGCGGGAACGTCCGCGCGCAGGCAGTAGTAATCCCAGACCGCGCCGAACGGCAGGGATTTCAGTTCCTCCAGCATTGCCAGGCGGGCGGTGAAGTCGCCCTGCAACTCCAGCTTGCGCAACGTCCCGGACGGTTCCAGCAATGCCAGCAACAGGGCCTTGAGCACGGCGCGCGCGCCGATAACCCAGGCGGCCACACGGTTGATGCTGGCGTCGAAGAAATCCAGGCCGATATGCGCGCGTTCCAGGTAATCCCCGCGGACGAGTTCCTCGGTCAGCGCGCGCAATTCATCGGTCAGGGTCGTCACATGGTCGCTGTCCCAGCGCACGCCCCGGCTGACGTGCAGCATAACCTCGTCTAAATTAGTCAAAATCGCCGAAAGCTTGTCCGCCACCGATTCCGTGGGATGAAAATGGCCGGTGTCCAGGCACAGCAATTTGTGGTGCGCAACGGCATACGCCAGGTAAAAATCATGGGATCCGACCACGTACGATTCCGAGCCCAGGCCGAACAGTTTGCCTTCCAGGGCATCCCGGGCTTGTTTCGGGGAAACCGGCGCGGCGAAAATTTCGTCCAACGCCCCGCGCAGCCGCTCCCGCGGCGCGCGGCGGTCGGCCGGCGTGTCCTTCATGCCGTCGGGCACCCAGATATTATTGATGCAAGGCTTCCCCAGCCGCCGGCCGATGGCGGCGCTGATGCGGCGGCTGGCCAGAGCGTGGCCGATCCAATAACGGCGTATGGCGCGGTCGGCATGGGCCAGGGTCATGCCGCTGGCCGCCAGCGGGTGCGAGAAGAAAGACCCGTTGAAATCCAGTCCCAGTTTATGGCGCGCGGCCCAATCCATCCAGCCGGCAAAATGCCGCGGCTCCAGGGCGTCGCGTTCGACGCGCCGGCCGCCGGTTTCGGCATAGATGGCATGCAAATTGACTCGATGGCGCCCGGGGATCAGGGCCAGGGCCTGTTCCAGGTCGGCGCGCAACTCATCGGCATTGCGCGCCCGACCGGGATAATTTCCGGTGGGCATCACGCCGCCGAGGTCGCCGCCGGCATTCTCAAACCCCGCGACATCGTCGCCCTGCCAGCAATGCATGGAAATGCCGATTCGCGCCAGGCGCTTCAAGGCGCGGTCGGTGTTGACGCCCAGCGCCGCGTAACACCCGCGCGCGGCGGCATAAGCCTGCTCGATTTTTCTGGAGGTGGATTGCTTTAACATATTTATTTCCGCTTCCGGGCGGACAGAGCCGCCTGGGCCGCCGCCAACCGGGCGATCGGCACGCGGTAGGGGCTGCAACTGACATAATTCAGGCCGGTGCGGAAGCAGAATTCAACCGAGCGCGGGTCGCCGCCCTGCTCGCCGCAAATGCCGATCTTCAGGTCCTTGCGGGTGCTGCGACCCTTGGTCACGGCCATTTCGATCAGCTGGCCGACGCCGTCCTGATCAATGGTCTGGAACGGATCGTCCGCCAGGATTTTCTTCTCCAGGTAATCGCCCATGAACCCGCCGATATCGTCGCGGCTGAAGCCGAAGCCCA